>DASXOU010000476.1:0-4801 GCA_036494045.1 Polyangia bacterium
CGCTCGAGCACGCGGATGTACTCGTCGTACTTGTTCTGCGCCGCGTAGAACTTCTCGAGCTCGTCGAAGTTCTTCTGCTGCAGATAGAGCTTCTTGAGCGCGTCCTGGCCGCGCTTGTTTTCCGGCTCCACGTCGAGCAGCGCGCGCCACGCCGCCGTCGCCCGCGCCGGCTCGTTCACCTTGTCGGTGAACAAGATGCCGAGCTTCTGCAGCGCCGCGACCTTCTTGACGCGATCGTCGATGAGACGCGCCTGCGTCTCCATCACGTCGGCAAGCTTGTCCCAGATCTTCTCGCGCTCGTAGAGCTTCTCGAGCTCGCTCAGCGCTTCGAGGTGCGTCGGGTTCGAATCGAGCACCTTCTGCCACAGCTCGATCGACACCGACGGCTTCTTCAGCTTCTCCGAGGCGAGCTTGGCCACCTCGATGAACTTGGCGCCGCGCTCGGCGGCGTTGTCGATGCGCTCGATCTCTTTCTGGTGAACCCCGATCAGCTTCTCCCAGTCACGGCGCTTCTCGTAGTTCATCTTGAGATACGCGATCGCGCTGGTGTTGCCACCGTCGAGCTCGAGCACCTTCTCGTACGCCTTGATGGCCTCGGCGACGTTCGAGAACTTCTCCTGAAACAGCCCCGCGATGCGCAGGTACAGCTCGACCTGCTCGTGCGTGTCCGTCAGCGTCGGCGCCTTCTTCTGCAAGACGCCGATCAGATCCGGCCAACGCTTCATGTGCTCGAACTGCGCCGCAAGCGCGTCGAGCGCGCGCTGCTCCGTCGGACGCAGCCCCAAAATCGCGTTGTAGGTGTTGACCACCATCGTGTCGAGCTTCAGCCGCGTCTTGTAGATGTCGACCATCTCGTAGAGGAGCGCGACCTTCTCGTCGGCCGTCGTATCCCCGAGCTTCTCGACCTCTTCCTTCATGAGCTCGATGAGCGCGTTCCACCGCTCGGCCTTCTGATAAACCCTTTGCAGCTCGCGTCGCGGCCCGCGCAGCGTCGGATTCGCCTGCACGATCTTCCGCCACGCCTCGATCCCCTTGTCCGGCCCAGCCGCCTCCGCCTTGTGCGCCGCCTCCATCTGCGCCCGCACGTCGTCCGCGATCTTCTCGTCCCTTACCGCTCCCGCTGTCTGCCCCGCTCCCGCCCCCGCGCTCTTCACTTCCGGCTCCGGCTTCTTCCCCGGCTCCTCCGCCTTCGACGGCGCCGGCGGCAAATCCTCCGGCGCCTCCTCACGCGGCTCATCCATCGGCTCTTCCGACTTCGCGCTCTTCTTCTTCTTCCCGTTCCCCTTCGCCGCCGGCGCTTCCTTCGCCACGGGCGGCGTCGCCACTGCCTCTGTCGCCACCGCCGGCGGCGGTGGTTGCGTCGTCGCCGCGGCCGCCGGCACCGACTGCGCCGTCGCGCCGTTGCCGCCCTCGCCCGCGAGCGCCGCCATGAGCGCGCTGGCCCGTGCCTGCGCCACCGGCTTCACCGCGCCCTCGCTGTCACGCATGAACGCGTGCAGCTCTTCGGACTCGGGGTTGATGCGCTGCACGCGCTCGAAGTAGCTCTTGGCCTTCTCCGAGTCGTGCATCTCCTTCCACGAGATCACGCCCGCCTGCGTCGCCAGGATCGCCTGCTCGTCCTCGGTCAGCCCCGAGCGCAGCCCCAGATCCGCAATCGCCAGCAGCTTGGCCCACTCGCCCTTGGCGCCCTCGATCTCCTTCAGAAAGCCGAACGCCGCCAGGTGCCCGAGGAAGGTCGCGCCCTGCGAGATCCCGTCGCCGTAATAGGCCTGCAGCGCCTTGCGATAGAAATAGGCCGAGCGCTCGACGTCGTTCCAACGCAGCGCCCACATCGACGCGAAGCGCCGATAGAGCTCCGCCTGATCGCGCTCGTCGGCGCACGCGAACGCGCGGTTCTCGTGCAGCTTGACGATGTCGTCGAAGCGCTTCTGCGCGCCAAGCGCGCCCTCGAGGAGAAAGTTGGCCTGGTCGTGCTGCGGCTCGTTCTGCACCACCTTCTGCAGCGCATCGATGTAGGCCGGGTCGGCCGGCACCTCGAGCCGATAGATGCGCGCCACGCGCAGCATGATCCGCGCCGCCGTCGCCGAGTCCGCCTTCTCCGCCTGCTTCTGCAGCCGCTCCGCCTCGCCGAGCCAATCCTCGCGGTCATAGTTCGCCGCCGAGAGCGCGTCGCGCAGCTCACCGTCGTCGGGCCGCGCCTCGGACGCCGCCTGCAGATGCTGCGCCGCCTGATCGCGCTTGCCGAGATCGAGCAGCGCCACGCCGAGCTTGCCCTCGACCTCCGCCTTGCGCGCCGGGTCGCTGGTGACCTTGAGCTCGAGCCCGAGCAGCGTCGCCACCATCTCGAGATTTCCCATCTCGCGATAGATCGCGCGTGCGCGCTCGAGGGCGCGCGCGTCCGACGGAGACAGCTTGAACGCCGCCTGGTAGTGCACCATCGCGCGGTCCTTGCGCAGGAAAAGATCCTCGCAGAGTTGACCGAGCTCGAAGAGCCGTTGCGCCTTGACCTCTTTCTGCTCGACTTGCTCGACCTCGCGCTCGAGCTCCTCGATCAGGGTCGGCCAACTACGCGCCGTCCGCAACCGCTGCTTGATGTCCTGGCGGAGTTCCATGTCCGGCTATCCTCACACACTCACAGGGGAATACGGCGGAACAAAGCGTCGCCGGTTATAACATGCGACCAAGCTCCGATCAACCTGTAAAGCAGCAGGAGTACGACGGGTTTCGCGACGGCGACGGAGGTCTCAGAAGACCGCGAGGATCTGCAGCTGGGCAAAGATCGACGTCAGCCCCGACGAGGAAGTCGTCGACGGGATTCCCGGCGTCGCCGACCGCGAGTCCCAATCGAAGGCGCCGGCGACGCCGGCGAGCGCGCCGAACGCGAACTGCGGATGCACCCAGTAGCGGACGCCCGGTCCGACGTCGTAGGTGAGCCGGAAGATGCTCTCGCCCTTGGCCACCGCGTCACCGAGGGTGGTGCCGAAGCCCATGTCGAATTGCCCGAACAGCTCGACGCGCTTGTCGGCCGAGCGCACGATGGCGACGCTCACGCCGGGCGTGAACAGGACCGACGTCGTCGCCGACGAGGTCGTGGTGTTGCCCGTCGACGTGCCCGACGCCGTGCGCGCGATGTCGAAGCCGAGCCCGAAGATGACGCGCTTGATCTTGTAGCCGCCGAAGATCCCGCCCTGCAGCCCGCTCAGCGTCGACACCGTCGTCGACGTCGGGCCGGTCGTCACCAGCTCGACGAGCTCCGAGCCGATGCGCGCCTCGACGACGACGCCGTGATCGGCCTGCCCACCGTCGAGATGTACCTCGGCGCGCGCGAGCGACGGCACGAGCGCCAGCGCCGCAACCATGACCAGCTTTCGCATGAGTCCCCCTTGGACAGCGAGCTACGGCGCGTCGAGCGCGTACATCTCGTCGCTGGCGGCCTTGGCCAGCTCCGGCCCGGCCTTCGCCGAATAGTTCTTGATGAACTTGTCCAGATACTCCTTGGCGTTCTTCTTGTCGCCGAGGAGCACGTAGGTGTGCCCGATGTTGTAGTAGGCGAGATAGAGGTCGCCGTTGTCGGCGACCGCCTTCTGGAACTCCTTGATCGCCTCTTCGTACTGCTTCTGCTTCTGCAGCGCTTCGGCGTATCCCTGGTGCGCCTCGCCGTTCGAATCGTCGGCGAGGATGGCGTTCTGGAACACCTGCGCCGCCTCTTTGTCGTAGTCGTTGTCGAGGTACATGTCGCCGAGCTTCAGGTACGGCTGCACGAAGCGCGGATTGGAATCGATCGCCTTGCGATACTCCGCATCGGCTTCGCGCAGCTTGTCCTCCGACTGCAAGACGACGCCGAGCCGATAGTGCGCCTTGTACAGCTTGGGATCGATCTTGAGCGCCTTCTCGAACTCCGCTTGCGCGTCGGCCACCTTGGCCTGCTCGAACAGCGCATTGCCGAGCTCGTAGTGCAGCGCCGGATTATCCGGATCGAGCCGCAGCGCCCCGTTGAACGCGTCTGCCGAGTCGGTCCACTTGTGCTCGTCCTTGTAGATGACGCCCATGTTGTAGTAGGCGGCGGCATTCGACGGATCGATCGTCGTCGCCGTCTTGAGATCCCGGATCGCCGAGTCGAACAGCTTCTGCCGTCCCTCCTCGACTCCCTTGTTCATGATCTCGATCGACTTGTTGTGCTCCTGATTGCAGCCAACCGCAGCGACGAGCAGGGCCGCACTCGCGATCAGTCGTTTCATGCGCGGCACCATAACACACACCAGCAACTATTTCGCCCCCTCCACGATAACGCTTCCATGCCCCGCTCCCACTCCCCCTCCCAGTCCCCGCAACCCTCCCCCGAAGGAGTCCATGCCATGCCCACGCCGCCGCCCTCACGCCCAACCTTCCCCTTCACCCGCCTCGACGCCTACCAAGCCGCCGCCGCCTTCGTCGTCGTGATCGACACCGTCACCGCCGCCCTCCCGCGCGGTCGCGGCTACCTCGTCGATCAGCTGCGCCGCGCAGCGCTCTCGATCCAAGCCAACATCGCCGAAGGCGCCGGCGAGTTCAGCCCGCCGGACAAGGCGAGGTTCTACCGAATGGCGCTTCGATCGGCGTCGGAGTGCGGGGCGCTGCTGGATAGCTGCTCGCGGTTGGATCTCAGCGATGAGGTGGCGCTCGACGAGGCGTGGGTGCTGCTCGACCGGGTCGTGGGGATGACGACGCGGTTGGTGAGGAGGTTTGCGTAGGGACCGCGGGAGCGGGTTGCGGGGACCGGGAGGGGGAGGGGGAGGGGGAGGGGGAGCGGGGTCGGGGGCGC
>DASXOU010000477.1:0-2546 GCA_036494045.1 Polyangia bacterium
AAGTGCTTGATTTTCGTCATGAAAACGGTTGCGAAGGCCGCTTTACGCTGAGAAAATGGACCGCGAATGGGACTGCCGAACAATGAAGTAGTGAGCGGGGAGCGAACGGCGCCGGGCGCATTGCCGGACGAGTTTGGCCGCTATCGCATCCTGCGCACGCTCGCTTTCGGCGGCATGGCGCAAATCCTGTTGGCCGAAGACGTTCGCGTACATCAGCCGGTCGTCATCAAGCGGATTTTGCCGCATTACGCGGCCAATCCCGAGTTCGTGCAGTTCTTCATTCACGAAGGTCGCCTCGGTCAGCGGCTGCGTCATCCCAACCTCGTCGAGACGCTCGAAGCCGGCCAGGTCGGCGACGCTTGCTACATCGCGCTCGAGTACCTGCGCGGCCAGCCGTGCATCGAGCTCTTGCGTCAGGCGGCGCGCGCACGCGTCGAGCTTCCGCTCGGCGCCGCGGTGCGCATCGTCGCCGACGCCGCGCGCGGGCTGCATCACGCGCACACCGCCGTCGACAGCGAAGGTCGCCCGCTCGGCGTCGTGCATCGCGACGTCACGCCGCACAACCTGTTCCTCTGCACCGACGGCAACACCAAGGTGCTCGACTTCGGCATCGCCAAGGCGGCGTCGCAGCTGCATCAGACGCGCACCGGCACCATCAAGGGCAAGTTCGCTTATCTCGCGCCCGAGCAGATCCGCGGCGAAGGGATCGATCGCCGCGTCGACGTGTTCGCGCTCGGCATCGTCCTGCACGAGCTTCTGACGCTGCGGCCGCTGTTTCGCGGCGCCAACGACGCCGAGACGCTCAACCGCGTGCTCACGCTCGAGGTGCCGCCGCCCGAGGCGGTGCGCCGCGGCGTGCCGGCCGGGCTCGGCGCGGTGGCGTTGCGCGCGCTCATGCGCGATCGCGATCGGCGGCTCCCATCGGCGGAGGCGCTGGCCAACTCGATCGAAGCCGTCGCCGCCGCCGAGGGCATCGACGCCTCGCCGAGGTGCGTGGCCGACCTCCTGAACGAGCTGTGCCCGATCGACGCCGCCGAGGAGTCGATCCTGCGCGAGCAGACGCCGCCGCACGGCGAGGAGAAGCTCAACCCGCCGACGACCGGCCCCATGCGCACGATCTCGCGCACGATCTCGCGCACGGACTCATCGGCGGTGACGACCACCGGCCCGGCGCTCGACATCGTCGACGACGACGGGCTGCCCGAGGTCACCGTCGAGCAGAGCACCGAGCCGGCGCCGCCGCCGGCGCCGATCTTCGAGGCCCGCGTCGCCCCGGGCCTCGACGGCAGCCTCGACCCGATCATCGAGTTGCGCCATCCCAAGGCGGTGCCCGCGCTGCACCTGTCGGACGTCATCCTTCCCGCGCGCGATCGCCATCGCGCGCTCGCCGGTCGCGCCGCGCTCGTCGTCGGCGCCGCCGCGGCGCTGGCGCTGGCGGCGACGCACGCGGGCAGCTGCGCGGCGCGCTTCGCCCGCAGCCAGGCGCTGACGCCGGCGGCGATCCCCGCCAGCGTGGTCGCGCCGACTGCCGCGCCGATTCCGCCGACGCTGCCCGCGACGGCAGCGCCAAAAGGCGGGCTGCCGCCGCCGCTCGGCGCGCCGCCGCCGTCGACCGAGCTCGTGCCCGCCGGCGAAGAGTCGACCGAAGCGTTCCTGCGCGTGCAGGTCGAAGGGCCGGCCACCTACGTCGTCGACGGCCGCAGCATGCACGCCGGCGCGGACGGCGCCGTGCGCCTGTCGCCCGGCCATCATCGCGTCGTCGTCTCGTCGCCGCTCTACGCCTATCCGCGCACGCTCGAGGTCGATCTGCGCCCGCGCGAGTCGGCCACGCGCGTCCTGCCGCGCGGCCGCGGCACCTTGCGCGTCGCGGTCACGCCGTGGGCCGAAGTCACCGTCGACGGGCGCGTGCTCGGCGTGACGCCGCTGCAGCCCGTCGATCTCGCCGAAGGCGCGCACCAGATCTCGCTACGCAACGGCGAGCTCGGCATCGTCGCCAAGCGGCGCATCACCATCGCGCCCAACCGCGAGTCGCTGCTCAAGCTCGATCTCTTCGGCGAAAAGCGCTAGCGCTACTGATCGGCGCTGATCGAGATGCTCACGTCGGTCGACGCGCCGGCGTCGAGCGTCTGATCGACGCAGCCGCGCCCGACGCGCATACGATTCGGCGCCGTCGTGGCGAAGGCCTCGGCGTAGAAGTCGAGCGCCTTTTTCGCCGGGATCTCGAGATGCTTCGGCGTGCCGTCGATGTCGAAAAGCGCGTGCGCAACGATGACCAGCCCCGGATCGTCGAGCGGGGAGGTGCCCATG
The DNA here is from genome assembly GCA_036494045.1 of Polyangia bacterium. Lineage (GTDB taxonomy): Bacteria > Myxococcota_A > Polyangia > Palsa-1104 > Palsa-1104 > JAQBQH01. The sequence goes on from DASXOU010000477.1 coordinate 2,308, forward strand.
AGCACGCGCGCGCAGCCGCCCGAGGCCGCGTCGAACACCAGGATCTCGACGGCGGCGATGTCCCCCGGCGACAGCCCCGACGACGGCGACAGCGCCATCTGCGCCTCGGCCACCTCCGTCGCGCCACCGCATCCGCCGAGCAGCAGCACCAGCGCCAGGCCGCGCATCAGTGCACCTGGAAATCGAAGACCGCGTTGGCCGTCGACGGTTGCGGACGCAGCGCGAAGTACAAGCCGACG
>DASXOU010000478.1:0-3791 GCA_036494045.1 Polyangia bacterium
CGCCGTACGGGTGCTCGCTCGCACGGAACGGGACCGCGTGGTCGTCGAGATAGTTCTTGATCGGATCCGGAATCATGACGGGACCTCCCGCGCGGAAACAGTAGGTCGCGCGGCGGTCGGTTGGCGTCGCATTGACTAAGATGCGCCGAAGGGTTACGACCATGTGCCCAACTTCGGAGTGGGCACATGATCCGGATCGGAAGGGCACTGGTTTCCGTCTCGGACAAGCGCGGCGTCGAGGAGCTGGCGCGCGGGCTGCAACGCCACGGCGTCGAGGTGCTGTCGACCGGTGGCACGGCGCGGGCGCTGCGTGAAGCGGGCGCGCGTGTCACCGAGGTCGCGGCCTACACCGGCGCGCCCGAGATCCTCGACGGGCGCGTCAAGACGCTGCATCCGAAGATTCACGGCGGCCTGCTCGGCCGGGCCACGCCCGAGCACGAGGCAGAGATGCAAAAGCACGGGATCGAGAAGATCGATCTCGTGGTCGTGAACCTCTATCCGTTCCGCGAGACGGTCGCGCGCGCGAACGTGACGCTCGCCGAGGCGATCGAGAACATCGACATCGGCGGGCCGTCGATGATCCGCTCGGCGTCGAAGAACCACGAGCGCGTGACGGTGGTCGTCGATCCCGACGACTATGCGGCGCTCATCGAGGAGCTCGACAAGAACGGCGGGCAGACCACGCCCGAGCTGCGCTTTCGCCTGGCGCGCAAGGCGTTCGCCTATACCGCGGCGTACGACGGGGCGATCGCCAACTGGCTGAGCACGCTGGAGACGAACGCGGAGACGCCGGCGCTCAAGCCCTTCCCCGAGGTGCTGACGCTGCAGTGGAAGGACGGGCGCGAGCTGCGCTACGGCGAGAATCCGCACCAGAAGGCCGCCTTCTATCTCGACGAGGCGCTGCCCGAGGGGCCGTCGGTGGCGCGCGCCGAGGTCTTGCAGGGCAAGGAGCTCAGCTTCAACAACATCGTCGATCTCGACGCCGCGGTGCAGCTGGTGTCGGAGTTCGGGCGGCCGGCGGTGGCGATCATCAAGCACACCAACCCGTGCGGCGCCGCCGAGAGCGACGACGGCGTGGCGGCGGCGTACTTGATGGCGCGCGAGTGCGATCCGGTGTCGGCGTTCGGCGGCATCGTCGCCTGCAACCGCGTCGTCGATGACGATCTCGGGCGCGAGCTGTCGGAGACGTTCCTCGAGTGCGTGATCGCGCCCGGCTTCACCGACGGGGCGCGCGCGGCACTGGCCAAGAAGAAGTCGCTGCGCCTGCTCGCCTATCAGACGCCGCAGCACGGGCGCTCGGGCTGGCAGCTGCGCGCGGTCAACGGCGGCCTCTTGGTGCAAACGCGCGACGATCGCATCGTGTCGGCGGCCGAGGCGGAGGTGGCGTCGAAGCGCGCGCCGTCGGCGGACGAGCTGCGCGCGCTCGATTTTGCGTGGCGCGTGTGCAAGCACGTCAAGTCGAACGCGATCGTGTTCGCGTCGATCTCCAAGACCGGCGGCGTGCGCACCGTCGGCGTCGGCGCCGGGCAGATGTCGCGCGTCGACTCGGTGAAGATCGCGCGCTCAAAAGCGCTGTTGCCGCTCATGGGCTCGGTGTGCGCGTCCGACGCGTTCTTCCCCTTCCGCGACGGCGTCGACGCGATCGCCGAGGCGGGCGCGACCGCGATCATCCAGCCGGGCGGATCGGTGCGCGACGACGAGGTCGTCAAGGCCGCCGACGAGCACAACCTGGCGATGGTGGTGACCAAGATGCGCCACTTCCGGCACTGAGGACGGCTCACGGATGGCGGCCACGTCGCAGATGAAGGTACTGGTGGTCGGCGGCGGCGGCCGCGAGCACGCGCTGGCGTGGGCGCTGGCGAAATCGCCGTCGGTGCGCGAGGTGTTGTGCGCGCCGGGCAACGCCGGCATCGAGTCGGCGGCGCGCTGCGTCCCGGTCAAGGCCGACGAGATCCTCCGCATCGCCGAGCTCGCGGAGTCCGAGAAGGTCGACCTCGTGGTCGTCGGGCCGGAGGCGCCGCTCGTCGCCGGCTTGTCGGATCTGCTGCGCGATCGCGGGCAGGCCGTGTTCGGCTGCTCGCGCGCGGCGGCGGAGATCGAGGGCAGCAAGATCTTCTCCAAGGAGCTGATGCAGCGCCACGCGGTGCCGACGGCGGCGTTCGGCGCGTTCTCGCAGCTGCCCGAGGCCGAGCTGTTCATCGACGACTTGATGCAAAAGAGCGAGCGCGTGGTCATCAAGGCCGACGGGCTGGCCGCGGGCAAGGGCGTGGTCATCGCGCGCGGCGCCGCCGAGGCCAAGGCCGAATTGCGCAAGATGCTCGCCGGCGACACCGTCGGCGACGCCGGACGGCGCGTGGTCGTCGAAGAGTTCCTCGTCGGGCGCGAGGCGTCGCTGATGGCGCTGGTCGACGGCGAGCGCGTCACGCCGCTGGTTCCCTGCGAGGATCACAAGCAGGTGCGCGACGGTGACGAAGGGCCGATGACCGGCGGCATGGGCGTGGTCTCGCCGACGACGGTGATGAGCGATCTCGAGATCGCGCGGGCGGTGCGCGAGGTGCTCGAGCCGACCGCGCGCGGGATGGCGGCGGAGGGGCGGCCGTTTCGTGGCCTCCTCTACGCCGGGCTGATGCTGACGGCCAAAGGGCCGCGCGCGCTCGAGTTCAACTGCCGCTTCGGCGACCCGGAGACGCAGGCGCTGATGGCGCGGCTCGACGACGATCTCGGCGGGCTGCTTTACGCCAACGCGACCGGGCGGCCCATCGAGCGCGTGCGCTTCTCGCCGCGCGCCGCCGTCACCGTCGTGATGGCGTCGGCCGGTTATCCCGGCGCGTATCCGAGCGGCGTGCCCATCGACGGGCTCGACGCCGCCGGCCGCCTCGACGGCGTCACCGTGTTTCACGCGGGCACGCGGCGCGACGGCGAGCGCGTCGTCACTGCCGGCGGGCGCGTCCTCGGCGTCACTGCCGTCGGTGACGACGTCGCCGCGGCGCGGGCGCGCGTTTATGATGCAGTCGCACACATTAATTTTGCAGGTGCACATTATCGCCGCGATATCGGTGCGCGCGGCAGCAAACGGAGGGACGCGTGAGCGTGAAGGTCGGCATCTTGATGGGATCGGACAGCGACCTCGAGACGATGAAGAAGGCCAAGGAGACCCTGGCCGAGCTCGGCGTCGAGGCCGAGCTGCGCGTGCTTTCGGCGCATCGCACGCCCGAAGAGGCGGGCGGCTACGCGCGCGACGCCGAGGGCAAGGGCATCAAGGTGCTCATCGCCGGCGCCGGGCTGGCGGCGCACCTGGCGGGCGCGATCGTGGCGCAGACGACGCTGCCGGTGATCGGCGTACCGCTCGCGGCCGGGACGCTCGGCGGGCTCGATTCGCTGCTCTCGACGGTGCAGATGCCGCCCGGCTTGCCGGTGGCGACGGTGGCCATCGGCGGCGCGCAGAACGCGGCGCTCCTGGCCGCGGCGATCTTGGCGCTCTCGGATCCGCCGCTGGCGCAGAAGCTCAAAGATCGGCGCAAGCAGATGCGCGACAAGGTGCTGGCAGCGGACGCGAAAGTGCGTAGCTGATGGCCGAGATCGCGCCGTTTCGCGGCATCCTCTACACCAAGAAGGCAGGCGCGCCGGAAAAATTGCTGGCGCCGCCGTACGACGTCATCAGCGACGAGGAGCGCGCGAAATTGGCGGCGCTCGATGCGCACAACTGCGTGCGCCTCATCCTGCCCGAAGGCGCCGGCGACGAGAAATACGCCAACGCCGCGCGCGATCTCAACGAGTGGCTGCGCGAAGGC
>DASXOU010000479.1:0-8760 GCA_036494045.1 Polyangia bacterium
CGACGCCTCGCAGGCGATCTTCGACGTACAGCCGCTGACCATGTTGATCGCGCAGTCGCTGGCGCAGCGCCGCTTCGCGCTCGTGCTCATGCTGGTGTTCGCGGCCGTGGCGCTGCTGCTCGCCGCCGTCGGTGTCTACGGCGTCATGTCGTACACCGTCTCGCAGCGCACGCAGGAGATCGGCATCCGCGTCGCGCTCGGCGCGTCGCCGCGCATGGTGATGCAGCTCGTGCTCGCCGACGGCATGCGCGTGGCGGCGATCGGCCTCGGCCTCGGCACTATCGGCGCGCTGGCGCTGACGCGCCTGTTGGCGTCGATGCTGTGGGGCGTCTCGGCGACCGACGCCGTTACGTTCGCGACCATCGCGGTGCTGTTGGCGTCGGTGGCGCTGATCGCGATCGTGATCCCCGCGCGGCGCGCCACTCGCGTCGAGCCCATGCTCGCGTTGCGAGCCGACTGATGCGCGACACCCAAGAAGGAGAACCGATGATCCGGCTGCGCAAGCTGACGCGAATCTTTCCCGGCACCGGCCGCGTGCTCGACTCCGTCGATCTCGAGGTGCAACAAGGCGACTTCGTCAGCGTGATGGGCCCGTCGGGCGCCGGCAAGTCGACGCTGCTCGCCGTCCTCGCCATGCTCGATCACGACTGGTCGGGCGAGCTCACCTTCTTCGACGAGCCGGTGCACAAGATGAGCCACAAAGAGCGCATCGCGCTCGGGCGCAAGCACGTCGGCATCGTCTTTCAGCGCTTTCACCTGCTCGACGATCTCACCGTCGCCGAGAACCTCGAGGTGCCGCTGTCGTATCGCGACATGCCGACGAGCGAGCGGCGCGCCCGGGTCGCCGACGCGCTCGATCGCTTCGGCATCGTGGGCAAAAAAGATCTCTTCCCGGCACAGCTCTCGGGCGGACAGCAGCAGCTCGTCGCCATCGCGCGCGCGGTCATCGCCAAGCCGTCGCTCTTGCTCGCCGACGAGCCGACGGGAAACCTGCACACCGAGCAGGGCACCGAGGTGATGAAGCTGTTCGCGCAGCTCAACCGTCAGGGCACGACCATCGTGCAGGTCACGCACTCGGAGCAGATCGCGTCGCACTCGCGGCGCATCGTGCGCATGCGCGATGGGCGCGTGCTCGCCGAAGGCCTCACGGAACGACTGTAAAGGAGCGACCGATGCGAGACCTTCTCGGCGATCTCAAGTTCGCGCTGCGCATGTTGCGCCGCAGCCCCGGCGTCACCGCGGCCGCGGTGCTCGCGCTCGCGCTCGGCATCGGCGCCAACACGGCGATCTTCAGCGTCGTCGACGGCGTCTTGTTGCGGCCGCTGGCCTATCCCGAGTCGAGCCAGCTCGTCGCCGTCTATCGCGGAGCGACGCACTTCGGCTTCACCAAGGGTCCGTGGTCGTTCCCGGACTTCAAGGATTTTCTGGCGCAGAACCAATCGTTCGAGAACGCCGGCATCTGGTCGGGCGGCGACGGGAACCTCTCGGGCAACGGCTCGCCCGAGCGCGTGCTCATCCGGCTGGCGTCGCCGACGCTGCTACCGACGCTGCGCGTGGCGCCGATCGCGGGGCGCAACTTTTTGCCCGGCGAGGCGTTCAAGGGCAACGATCACGTCGCCCTCCTCGACTACAAGCTGGCGCAGCGGCGCTTCGGCACGCCCAACGACGCGCTCGGCAAGACGGTGCGGATCGACGGCGTCGACTACCAGGTCGTCGGCGTCTTGCCGCGCGGCTTTTTCCTCGAGACCGCCGCCGACGTCTGGATGCCGGCGTCGACGACGTTCGACATGTTGCAGGTCCGCAACGCCCATTGGTTGCGCATGATCGCGCGCAAGAAGCCGGGGCTGTCGAACGCGCAGATCCAATCGGACCTCGACGGGTTCTCCAAGCGGCTCGTGGAGGCGCACGGCGACATCTATCCGGCGTCGATGGGGCTGACCACGACGATCGAGCCGTTCATCGATCAGATCGTCGGCGACGTGCGCCTGCCGCTGCTCATCCTCCTCGGCGCGGTCGCGTTCGTGCTGCTGATCGCCTGCGCCAACGTGGCCAACCTGCTACTCGCGCGCGCCGCGACACGCAATCGCGAGATGGCCATCCGCACCGCGCTCGGCGCCGGCCGCGCGCGCCTGATGCGTCAGCTTCTCACCGAGAGCCTGCTGCTCGCCTTCGCCGGCGCCGGGCTCGGGCTCGTCTTCGCCGCCTGGGCCGTCGACGGCCTGGTCAGCCTGGCGCCCGATGCGCTGCCGCGCGCGGCCGAAGTCGCGCTCGACGGGCGCGTGCTCGCGTTCACCATCGCCGTCGCCGCCGGCACCGGCATCGCCTTCGGGCTCATGCCCGCCTTGTCGGCGTCGCGGCCCGATCTACACGACGCGTTGAAGGACGGCACGCGCGGCACCACCTCGGCGCGCGGCCGCTTGCGCAAAGCGCTCGTCATCGCCGAAGTCGCGCTGTCGCTGGTGCTGCTCGTCGGCACCGGCCTCATGGTGCGCAGCTTCGTGCGGCTGCGCAGCGTCGATCCCGGCTTCCGCGCCGATCACGCGCTCGCGCTCAGCATCTCGCTCCCCGTCGCCGACAGCAAGGTCACCGACGCCGACAAGGAGCGCTTCGCCCGCTTCTTCACCGACGCCGACGCGCGCATCGCGCAGCTGCCCGGCGTCACCGCCGTCGGTGGCAGCAACATCATGCCGCTGTCGAACAACACCACCGACCTGCTCTTCGAGATCGAGGGCTTCACGCCGGCCGATCCCGCCGACAAGCCCGACTGCGAATCGCGCGAAGTCGCCGGCGACTGGTTCGGCGCCATGGGCATCCCGCTGGTGCGCGGCCGCACCTTCGCGCCCAGCGACAGCTTGACCGCGGCTCCCGTCGTCATCGTGAACCAGGCGTGGGTGAAAAAATATTCGCCCGATCGCGACGCGCTCGGCCGCCACGTGCGCCAGCCGGGCTCGCGCGAGCCGAATCCGCCGTGGGCGACGATCGTCGGCGTCATCGGCGACGTGCGCGGCTATGGGCTCGACAAGCCGGCGCGCGCCGAGCTCTATTGGCCGCTGACGCAGCGCCGGGGCTCGTCGGCGATGACGCTGGTGGCGCGCACCAGCGGCGATCCGCTCGCGCTCGCCGGCGCGGCGCGCGGCGCCATCGCCGAGGTCGATCCGCAGCAGCCGATCTTCGACGTCATGCCGCTCGACAACGTGGTGGCGCAGTCGCTGGCGCAACGCCGTTTCACGCTGACGCTGATGATGCTCTTCGGCATCGTGGCGCTTCTGCTCGCCGCCGTCGGCATCTACGGCGTCATGTCGTACACCGTCGCGCAGCGCACGCAGGAGATCGGCATCCGCGTCGCGCTCGGCGCCACCGCCGGCATCGTGCTCGGCATGGTGCTGAAGGACGGCATGAAGCTCGTGGCCATCGGCCTCGCCGTCGGCGCCGCCGCCGCGCTGGTGCTCACGCGCGTCGGCGCGTCGCTCTTGTGGGGGATCTCGTCGACCGACGCGCTCACCTACGTCGCCGTCGCCGTCGCGCTCGCGCTGGTGGCGCTGGTCGCCATCGTCGTCCCCGCGCGCCGCGCCACCCGCGTCGATCCCATGCAAGCGCTGAGGAGCGAGTGATGCGCACGATGCTCACCGAAGCGCGCCACGCGCTACGCCTGCTGCGCAAGTCACCCGGCTTCACGCTCGTCGCCGTGCTCACGCTCGCCATCGGCATCGGCGTCAACGTCGCCATCTTCAGCGTCGTCCAGGGCGTGCTCTTGCGCCCGCTGCCTTTCGCTGCGCCCGAGCGGCTCGTGTTCCTGTGGGAAGGGACGCCGCAGTTCCCCGACATGAGCGTCTCGTTCCCCGACTTCGACGACTGGCGCAAGACGCAGCACACGTTCGTCGACATCGCCGCCGCGCGCGGGCAGGCGTACACGATGACCGGCGTCGGCGCCGCCGAGCGCGCGCAGGCGCGCATGGTGTCGGCGAACTTTCTGCGCGTGCTCGGCGTCAGGCCGGCGCTCGGCCGCGACTTTCTCGACGCCGAGGAGCAGCCCAACGCGCCGCCGGTGGCGCTGGTGTCCGACAAGTTCTGGCGCGAACGGCTCGGCGGCGACGCCGGCGCGCTCGGCCGCACGCTCACGCTCGACGGCCGCGCCTTTTCGATCGTCGGCATCCTGCCGGCCGGCTTTCAGTACTACGGCGAGTCGCCGATCTACGTGACGCTCGCGCAGCTCGATCCGCTCGATCGCGCGACCCGCGGCGCGCATCCCGGCATGTACGGCATCGGACGCCTGAAGGACGGCGTCGGCATCGACCAGGCGCGCGCCGACATGACGACGCTGGGCCGCGCTATCCAGGTCGCGTCGGGCAACATGAAGTCGCAAGTGCTGCCGAAATTGTGGCCGCTGCAGTCGAAGCACGTCGAAGACGTGCAGACCACCTTGTGGCTGCTCCTTGGCGCCGTCGCGTTCGTGCTGCTCATCGCCAGCGCCAACGTGGCCAACTTGATGCTCGCGCGCGGCACGGCGCGCAGCCGCGAGCTGGCGGTGCGCGCCGCGCTCGGCGCCGATCGCTGGGCGCTGATGCGCCCGCTGCTCGTCGAGAGCGGGCTCATTGCGCTCATCGGCGGTGCGCTCGGGGTCGTGATGGCGCTGTGGGGCGTCGACCTGTTGGTCGCGCTCAAGCCGGAATCGATCCCGCGCGGATCGATCATCAAGATCGATCGCGTCGTGCTCGCCTACTCGCTCGCGCTCACCAGCGTGACGGCGCTGCTGTGCGGCCTTGTGCCCGCGATCCGCGCCTCGCGCGCCGACGTCCACGACGCGCTCAAGGCGGCCGGCTCGCGCGGCGTCGCCGGGGTCGCGCACGGGCGGCTGCGCGCCACGCTCGTGGTCGCCGAGGTGGCGCTGGCGCTGGTGCTGCTCGTCGGCGCCGGGCTGTCGCTGCGCACGTTTCAACATCTGTCGTCGCTCGACGTCGGCTTTCGCAGCGAAGACACCTTCGTCGCGGCGCTGTCGTTCTCGCCGGCGCGCTACGACACGCCCGACAAGGTGCGCAACGTGCTCGCCGAAGTGCAGCGCCACCTGGCGAGCGCGCCGGGCGTGCTGAACGCCACCGTCGCCGGCGGCCTGCCGTTCAACGGCGCGCCCGAGCAGAGCTTCCAGATCCACGGCGATCCGCAACAAGAGCACATGGCCGTGCAGTACATGGTCGGCGCCGGCTATCTCGACACGCTCGGCATCAAGCTCCTCGCCGGGCGCGATCTCGGCGCCGGCGACGGACCGAAGTCGGCGCCGGTGGTGCTCGTCGACGAGACGCTGGCCACGAAATTCTTCGGCAGCCCCTCGGGCGCGCTCGGGCAATCGATCTCGTTCTACACGACCAAGCAGGCGGAGATCGTCGGCGTCGTGCGCCACGTGATGCACTACGGCCTCGAGGGGCGCGTGCCGGCGCAGTACGAGTTCTACTCGCCGCTCGCGCAAGTGCCCGACCCGATCCTGCCGCTCGTGCACGAGGTCAACATCGCCATGCGCGGGCCGCACGCGGCCACGCTCGGCGCCGTCGCCCGCACCGCGCTCGCCGCCTACGATTCGGAGATGCCGCTCGCCGACGAGACCACGATGGAGCAAGCGATCGCCGACTCGATCGGCGGGCGCAAGTTCGCCATGCTGCTGCTCGCCGTGTTCGCGGTGGTCGCGCTCATCCTCGCCGTCGTCGGGCTCTACGCGGTCATGAGCTACATGGTCACGCAGCGCAACCACGAGATCGGCGTGCGCATGGCGCTCGGCGCCAACCCCGGCGACGTGCAGCGCATGGTGGTGCGCCAGGGGCTCGTGCTCGTGGCCATCGGGCTCGGCCTCGGCCTGGGCGCGTCGCTGGCGCTCGGCAAGGTCATGGCCACGCTGGTCAACGGCGTGGGGCCCAGCGACGCGGTGACGTTCGCGGCGGTCAGCCTGCTCCTCACCATCGCAGCGACGGCGGCCAGCCTCTTGCCCGCGCGAGCGGCGACGCGCGTCGACCCGATGGTCGTCCTGCGCTACGAATAGTCCATGCGCGCGCGCATCCTCATCGCCGACGATCAGGTCGACGTCCTCGAGGCGCTTCGGCTCCTCCTCAAGAGCGAAGGCTTCGACATCGTCACCGCCGCGTCACCGGCGGGCGTGCTCGCCGTGCTCGACGGTCAGGAGGTCGACGCGGTGCTGATGGATCTCAACTACGCGCGCGACACCACGTCGGGCAAAGAGGGCATGGATCTTCTGGCCGCGCTGCAGCGCCACGATCCGACGCTGCCCATCGTCGTCATGACCGCGTGGTCGAGCGTCGACGGCGCCGTCGAGGCGATGCGCCGCGGCGCGCGCGACTATCTCGCCAAGCCGTGGGACAACGCGCGCGTCGTCGCGACCATGAGCACGCAGGTCGAGCTGGCGCGCGCGCTCCGCCAGGGGCGCCGCCTCGCCGACGAAACCTCACGCCAGCGCGCGCACCAATTGCCGTCGCTGGTGGCGGAGTCGCCCAAGATGCGCGAGGTCATGCGCCTCATGGAGCGGGTGGCGCCGTCCGACGCCAACGTGCTCATCACCGGGCAGCACGGCACCGGCAAGGAGGTGGCGGCGCGCTGGCTGCACGCCGCGTCGAAGCGCGCCGAGCGGCCGTTCGTCGCGGTCAACGCCGGCGGCCTCGCCGAGGGCGTGTTCGAGTCGGAATTGTTCGGCCACGTGCGCGGCGCGTTCACCGACGCGCGCGCCGATCGCACGGGCTGCATCGAGCTCGCCGACGGCGGCACGCTCTTTCTCGACGAGATCGCCAACATGCCGATGCAGCAGCAGGCCAAGCTCCTGCGCGTGCTGCAGACCGGCGAGTTCCATCCGGTCGGAAGCTCGCGCGTGCGCCGCGCCGACGTGCGCGTCTTGTCGGCGACCAACGTCGACGTCGCTGCTGAAGTGGCGCAAGGGCGCTTTCGCGAGGATCTCCTCTATCGCCTCAACACCGTCGAGGTCCGGCTGCCGCCCTTGCGCGAGCGGCGCGAGGACATCGCGCTTTTGGCCGCGCACTTTCTCGAGCGGCAGGCGGCGCGCTACGGCCACCGCGTCACCCTCGCCACCGACGCGCTCGCCGCGCTCTACGAGCATCCCTGGCCGGGCAACGTGCGCGAGCTCGAGCACGTCGTCGAGCGCGCGCTGCTGCTCTGTCACGGCGACGTCGTGCACGCCGCCGATCTACTCCTCGGCGGCACGGGCGGCGCGCGCCCCGATCAAAGAGGCGGGACCGCGCGCTTCGACAATCTCACGCTCGAGGAGGCCGAGCGCTACCTCATCGAGCGCGCGCTCGATCGCCACGCCGGCAACGTGTCCGACGCCGCCCGCGCGCTCGGCCTGTCGCGCAGCGCCTTCTATCGCCGTCTCGCGCATCATGGGTTAAAAGGGCACGGGTGAGCGAACGCCCGCGTCGCCGCCGCACCCCGCTGAGCCACGAAGCCCGCGTCATGCTGCAAGCGCTCGGCGCCGCGCTGCCCGCGGCGTTGGTGGCGCTCGGCTTTCTGTGGCTGGAGCCGCATTCGCCCAAGGTGCGCTGGACGTTGACGCTGGTCTGCCTGACCGCGTGGACGGCGCTGGCGCTGACCGTGCGCGAAGAGGTGGCGCGCCCGCTGCAAACGCTGTCGAACCTCTTGGCCGCGCTGCGCGAGGGCGACTTCTCGATCCGCGGCCGTCACGCGCGCACCGACGACGCGCTCGGCGTCGCGCTCGACGAGGCCAACGCGCTCGCCAACACGTTGCGCCGCGAGCGCTACGGCGCGCTCGAAGCCTCCGCGCTGGTGCGCAAGGCGATCGAGGCCATCGACGTCGCGCTCTTCGTCTTCGACGCCGACGGCCGCGTCTCGCTCGCCAACGCCGCCGCCGCGCGCCTGGTCGCGGTCGCGCCGGAGAAGCTCGCCGGCCAGTCCGCCGACGCGCTCGGCGTGCGCGCGCTCCTCGACGGCGAATCGCCGCGCACCGTCGCGCTCACCGTCGGCGGCATTCCGCGCCAGCTCGAGGTGCGTCGCGGACCGGTGCGCCAGGAAGGGCGCCCGTCGACGCTGATGATCGCCGCCGACCTGTCGCGCGCGCTGCGCGCCGAGGAGCGCCACGCCTTCGAGCGGCTGGTGCGCGTGCTCGGCCACGAGATCAACAATTCGCTCGCGCCCATCCGCTCGATCGCCGCCAGCCTGCGCGGCCGCGCGCGCAATCCCAAGCCCGACGACGGCGAGTTCGCGACGGATCTGTCGAGCGGCCTGGAAGTGATCGAGCGCCGCGCCGAAGCGCTCGGCCGCTTCATGAGCTCCTACGCGCGCCTCATGCGTTTGCCACCGCCGCGCCTCGCCGCCATCGACGTCGGCGCCTGGGTCCGCCGCGTGGTCGCGCTCGAGAAGCGCCGCCCGGTCGCGCTCGCCGCCGGCCCCGAGGCGAGCGTGCGCGCCGACGGCGATCAGCTCGATCAGCTGCTCATCAACCTCGTGCGCAACGCCGTCGACGCCGCCGCGGAGACTGACGGCGCCGTCGAGGTCTCGTGGGAGACGCGCGGCGATCGCATCGTCGTGCGCGTGCGCGACGAGGGCCCCGGCCTCTCCGACACGCGCAACTTGTTCGTCCCCTTCTTCACCACGAAAGCCGACGGCAGCGGCATCGGCCTCGTGCTCTCGCGCCAGATCGCCGAGAACCACGGCGGGACGCTCACGTTACAAGATCGCGACGACCGCCGCGGCTGCGAGGCCCGCCTGACCCTACCGCGCAAATAATTCGCAGTC
>DASXOU010000480.1:0-5130 GCA_036494045.1 Polyangia bacterium
AGCGAGCTGCCCGAGCCGACGCAGACGAACGCTTCTACGCCGGCGGCGCGCGCGCGCTCGAGGACCGCGGGGCGCTCGTCGACGCCGCCCTCGACGAAGTCCTTCGGTTCCAAATGACAGTGGCTATCGATGAGTCCCATCGGCGCTCAGCTGCGATAGCACGGATTGGGCGAGGCCGCGCACGTCGTCGCGGCGGCTGCGCGCGGCCTTGCGCAGATAATCGCCGCCGCGCGGGTCGCCGGCTTTGGCGAGCGCCTCGGCGGCGCGCACCTTGACCAGCGCGTCGCCGAAGAAGCGCGCGACCTCGTGCGAGAGCGCGGCGCGCGCGGCGGCGTCTTCGCCGATGCCGAGCGCGGCCAGCGCGGTCGCGGCGTCGAGCGCGCGATCGGCGAGGGCGAGCGCGCCGACCAGCGTCGGCACCGCGCGGCGATCGCCGAGGCGGGCGAGGGCGAGCGCGGCTTCGTGACGGACGTCGTCGGCGTCGTCGAGGTGGCGCACGATGCGATCGGCGTGGCGGCGATCGCCGGCGTCGCCGAGCGCGGCCGCGGCTTGCGCGCGCACCTTGGCGTCGGCGTCGTCGAGGAGCGCGACCACCAGCGGCGCGGCGCGGGCGGCGTCGATCTCGGCGAGCGAGGCGACCGCTTGAAAGCGCACCTCGGGCTCGTCGGCGGCGAGCGCGCGCGCGAGCGCCGACCACGCGGGCGCGCCGCCGGCCTCGCCGAGCTGGCCGAGCGCGATGGCGGCGGCCTCGCGCACCAGCGCCTCGCCGTCGCCCAGGCGCGCGATCAAGGTTTCGACCGCTTCGTGCGCGCCGAGCTCGCCGAGCGACAAGGCCGCGGCGTAGCGCACCGACGGATGCGCGTCGTCGGTGGCGCGGCCGAGCGCGCTCACGGCGGCGGCGCGATCGCCGGCGTCGCAGCGGCCGAGCGCATCCGCCGCTTGGGCGCGCACGCGCGGATCGGCGTGGGCGAGATCGCGCAGCGCCGCATCAAGGAACATCGATGCGCTCGACCTCGGTGACGCGATCGGCCGGCACCGCCGCCAGCACGCGCGCGCACGCCGCCTCTGCTCTGGCGAAGCGGAAGCCGTAGCCGCGGCGCGGCGGCACGAATAAGTTGCGCGCCTTGTCGCCGGTGTCGACGTAGATCGCGCTCTCGCGCCGATCGATGCGCACCGCGCGCACCTCGCTCCAGGCGACGCGCAGCTTCTCCCGGCCTTGCTGCTCGATGGCCCAGCCGGTGTCGTCGAGCACCAGCGTCGGCCGATGGCGCTCCTGCCACAGCCACGCCGCCACGCCGAGCACGGCGAAGACGCCGGCGATCACCCGCGCCATCGTTTGATGCGCGACCGCGGCACCGACGAGCGCGAGGCCGATCGCCACCGGCAGGAGCCAACGCGTGCCGACGACGAGCGGATGGCGCGACACCGCCACGGCTACGCCAGAAGCGCCACGCGCCGCGCGATCTCCAGGCGCGCCTCGAGCGAGATCCACTCGAAGACCACGCCGAAGCCGGCGCCGAGCGTGACCGGCGCGCCCGACGGCCGCGTGATCGTGCAGGGCGCGGTGCGCCGCCACAAAACCCAGCCGACCGCCTCGACCTGACGGAACGACGGAACGTCGACGATCATGACGACGCGCGAGAGCAGCGGCAGCGGATCGGCCTCGAGGAACGCGCCGTTGACCGACAGATCGCGCAGCGTGGCGGCGAAGCGCTTGCCCTTGTCGTTCGGATCGGCGTGCACGCGCTCGTAGACGTCGACGAGCGGCTTGGACAGCGTCTGCTCGATCTCGACGGTCTTCTCGCACGCGACGTTCCACGCCACTTCGATGCGCGCGTCGCGGCGCGTGACCCGTCCGCGATCTCCGTTGGTCGTCTGTTCCATCAGCGCACTTTCGTCCCGGGCGGGACGTCCTTGTCGATCGCCGAGAGGCCGAGGATGGTGTCGCCGCCGGCGGCGAGGATCATGCCTTGCGACTCGACGCCACGGATGGTCGCGGGCTTCAAGTTCGCCACGAAGATGACCGATTTTCCGACGAGCGCGTCGGGCGCGTAGGCCTCGGCGATGCCGGCCACCACCTGGCGCGTCTCGCCGCCGACGTCGAGCTGGAGCTTCAGGAGCTTCTTGGCCTTCGGCACCGGCTCGGCGCTGACGACGCGCGCCACCCGCAGATCGACCTTGCCGAACTCCTCGAGGCTGATGCGCCCGTCGTCGCTGGCGGCGGTACTCGCCGTCGCTGCGACCGCCGCTTTGTTCTTGTGGGGCCGCCAGCGCTCGAGCAATTCCCTTTTGCGATCGTCGTCGACGCGCGGAAACAGCGGCGTCGCGGCCTTGACGGCGAACGAGTGCGATTGCCACGCCGGCCACGCGGTCGGCTCGTCGACGCCGAGCTGCGCGCGCAACGCCTCGGCGCGCTCGGGCATGATCGGCGACAGAAGGTGCGAGAGCACGCGGCAGAGCTCGAGCACGTTGCCGAGGATCTCGGCGCGCGGCGCGTCCGGCTTCCACGGCGCCTTCTGATCGATGTAGCCGTTACCGCCGCGCACCAGCTCCCAGATCGCCTCCAGCGCCTTCGACGGCTGAAACTCGTCCATCGCCTTGGCGTAGGCGGTGCCCACTTTGTCGACGGCAAATGGATCCGTCGTCGACGCCGGCACGACACCGTACTTGTGCACCATGCCCAGCGTGCGGTTGAGGAGGTTGCCGAGATCGTTCGCCAGCTCGGCGTTGTAGCGCCCGATGAACTGCTCGTGGTTGAAGTCGCCGTCGGCGCCGAGCGGAATCTCGCGCAAGACGTGATAGCGGAACGCGTCGACGCCGATGTCGTTGGCGAGCTTCAACGGATCGACGACGTTGCCGAGCGTCTTGGACATCTTCTCGCCGTCGACGGTCCACCAGCCGTGCGCGAACACCGTGGTCGGCAGCCGCCAGCCCGCGGCCATCAGGAACGCCGGCCAATACACGGCGTGGAAGCGCGAGATCTCTTTTCCGATCATGTGAACGATCTGCGACGACGGATCGTCCCAGAACTGCTTGGCATCGGCCGAGCGCCTCGTCGCCGAGTAGTAATTGCAGAGCGCGTCGAGCCACACGTAGATGATGTGGCCCGGATGATCCGGCACCGGCACGCCCCAGGCGAACGTGGTGCGCGAGATCGACAGATCGCGCAGCCCTTCCTTCACGAACGCCATCACCTCGTTGCGCCGGTTCGGCGGCTGGATGAACTCGGGATGCTTCTCGTAATGATCGAGCAGCGGCTGCGTGAACGACGACAGCTTGAAGTAGTACGACTTCTCCTTGACCAGCTCGACCTTGGTCTTGTGGTCGGGGCAGACGTTGCCGGGCAGGAGCTCCTTCTCGGTGTAGAAGCGCTCGCAGGCGACGCAGTACCAGCCTTCGTACTCGCCCTCGAAGATGGTCCCGTTCTTCTCCATCGCGCGCCACAGCTCTTGCACCGTCGCTTCGTGATCGGCGTCGGTGGTGCGGATGAAGTCGTCGTTCGAGATCTCGAGCGCGTTCCAGGTGGCGCGATAGGCATCGGCGAACTTGTCGGCGTAGTGGCGCGGCGTCACCTTGGCCGCTTCGGCGAGGCGCGCGATCTTCTGCCCGTGCTCGTCGGTGCCGGTGAGGAACTTTACGTCGTGGCCACGCAGGCGATGGTAGCGGGCGAGCGCGTCGCAGACGATGGTCGTATAGGCGTGGCCGATGTGCGGCACGTCGGAGACGTAGTAGATCGGCGTGGTGATGTAGAAGCGCGACACGGAGTCACTCCTCGTCGGGGGCGGGCGGCTTTCGTCCAGGCTGCGGCGGCGGCACGAGCACCTCGAGCACGTCGGGCGGGAAGATCTCGGAGCCGCCCTCGTCGAACCAGACGCGCACGCGGCTGCGCAAGACGTCGAGCTCGACGACCTTGCCGGTGCCGCCCGGCGTCTTGACGCGCTTGCCCACCTTGGGCAGGCCTTTGCGCATCTCCTTGTAGAGATCGTGCTCGTAGACGAGGCAGCATTTTAGCCGCCCGCACTGGCCCGACACCTTCGACGGGTTGAGCACGATGCCTTGATCCTTGGCCATCTTGATCGAGACCGGCACGAACGCCGGCAGCCAGGTCGAGCAGCAGAGCTCGCGGCCGCAGGAGCCGATGCCGCCGACCATCTTGGCTTCGTCGCGCGCGCCGATCTGCCGCATCTCGATGCGCGCGTGCACGCGCGAGGCGAGATCCTTGACCAGATCGCGGAAGTCGATGCGCTCCTCGGACGCGAAGTAGAAGAGCACCTTGCCGCCGGCGAGCGGATATTCGACGCGCACCAGCTTCATCGGCAGGGCGCGCGCGCGGATGCGCTCTTTGCAAAAGAGGTAGGCGTCGCGCTCTTTGGCGGCGTTCTTGTCCTTGGCCGCTTCGTCGACGGGGGTGGCGCGGCGCAGGATGCGGCGCAGCGGATCGAGGACGGGCAGACGGCGCGAGCCGACAGCGACGGTGCCGACGAGCGGGCCGCGATCGCTCTCGACGACGACGCGCTCGCCGCGCAGGTAGGAGGCGTCGGCGGCGTCGAACTCGTAGATGGTGCCGGCGTCGCGGAACTTCACGCCGGCGACGTTGGCGATGGCGCCGGGCGGGACGGGCGCGTCGTCGCCGGCGAAGACGTCCTCGCCCTCGGGATCGCGCGGCTCCTTCGGCTGCGGCGGCGTCGGGGTGCGCGCGATCTCGGCTTCGACGGCGCGGGCGCGCGCGGGCGTGGGCGTCTCGTCCGTCTCTAATGGATCGGCGCCCCAGCCCGCGTCGATGTCGGCCGACGGATGGGCCAGCGGCGCCAGCGACGGCGGTGGCGCGGCGAGGGCAGGGCGCTCGACGGTGGAGGCGGGCGGCGGCTCGGTCCGCGTGGTGGCAAACGGCCGCGGCCGATCGCGATCGTCGCGCCGTGGGCCGCGATCGCGATCGTCGCGGCGTGGTCCGCGATCCCGATCCCGATCCCGATCCCGATCCCCGCGTTGCTGCTGCTGCTGCTGTTGCGGGCGTTGCTGCTGTTGCGGGCGTTGCTGCTGCTGCTGTCCTTGCTGCGGTTGTCCTTGCTGCTGCTGCGGACGATCGCTCCGTTCGCCGCCGCCGCCGCCGCCACGCCCGCGCCGACGTCG
>DASXOU010000481.1:0-15206 GCA_036494045.1 Polyangia bacterium
TACGTTTTTTCGAGGCGGTCCATGATCGCGCGCGCGGTCGCCGCCGCCGCGGTCACCTCCGCGTTGGCCACGAGATCGCGCAGCTCCGCCACCGCCGCCGGCGACGGAAATTCCCACTGCTCCTCCTCGGGCGCGAGCAGCTGCAGCAGCGATCCCGCCGCTTGCACGCACTCCAGCCGCCAACGCCCGCCGCCGAGCTCGGCGCTGTCGAGGAGGTGCCGTACCCGGCGCCAGCGCTCGAGGCGCGCCCGCCACGCCTCTTCGGGATCCGCCGTCCGCTCCATCGATGGATTCGCCATGAGCGTTTTCGTAAGCGCACTCGCCGGCGATACAGGGCACTCCGACGACAATACCGTGCACAGCCGACGACATCGAAAGAACGCCCAAGCCTTTGCGCGCGCGCATCGCTACAACCGCCGCATGAAGACGCGCATCGTCCTCCTCGAAGATCACGTGGTCATCCGCCGCGCGCTCGCCGCGCTCCTCGGTCGCGACAAGACGCTCGTCGTCGTCGGCGAAGCCGGCTCGACCCGCGAGCTCTTGCTCTTCGACGCGCCATTCGATCTGCTCGTCAGCGATCTGGCGCTGCCGGGCCCCGACGGCTTGTCGGCGATCGCCGAGGCGCGCCGGCGCTGGCCCGATCGGCGGATCCTCGTCCTCACCATGTACGACGACGCCTTCCGCGCCGCGGCCGCGTTCGCCGCCGGCGCCGACGGATTCGCCGTCAAGCTCGACGACGAAGCGCACCTCATGCAAGCGGTGCATACGGTCGTCGCCGGCCGCCGCTGGCTGTCGCCGCTGGTCGACGGCGCCGGCGTCGATCGCCTGCTCGCGCGCGCCCACGCCGGGCTGGTCGCCGATGGGCCGCTGGCGCCGCTCTCGCATCGCGAGCGCGAAGTCTTCGACCTCATGATCCGCGGCTACACGTGCCCCGAGATCGGCCGCGCGCTCTTCATCAGCCCGCGCACCGCCGACACGCACCGCTCGCACATCTTCGAGAAGCTACGCGTGCACTCGGCGGCGGATCTGGTCCGCTTCGCCGCGCGCTTCGGCCTCATCGCGCCGGACGCTCACCAGAGGTCAGTCGAATCAGCGGCGCCATCAGCGCTCGCGGAAGCCACGCCGTCAGCCGCGCGATCGCTCCCATGATCCACGGAGAGCGCACCAGCCGCGCGCGCCGCCGGATCGCGCGATCGATGATGCGCGCCATCTTGTCCGCCGACATCAAGAGCGGTTGCGGCGCGATGCCCTTGAGCTCGTCGCCCGCCGGCGTCGACACGAACCCCGGATGCACGATGGTCACGGCGACGCCGAGCGCGCGCAGCTCGAGGTCCGCGCACTCGAGGAAAAACGTCAGCCCCGCCTTCGAGCTGCCGTAGGCAGCGCCGCGCGCGATCGGGCAGTCCGCGCTGATGCTGGAGATCCCGACCAGCTGACCGTGCCCGCGCTTGACCATCGGCACGATGAACGGATGCACCGTCGCCGCCGCGCCGAGCACGTTGGTATGCAGGATGTCGCGCACGTCGGCCCACGTGGTCTTGGGCAGCGGAATCGCGCCGCGCGCGCCGGCCAATCCGGCGTTGGCGACGACGAGATCGATCCCGCCGGTCTCGGCGTCGAGCGCCGCCAACCGCGACACCGTCGCGTCGGTGTCGGTGACGTCGAGGACGAGCGCGTGCGCCTTGCCGCCGCCGGCCGCGTTGATCGCCGCCACCGCCGCTTCCAGGCGCTCCTTGCCGCGCGCCGTCATCCACACCTCGAGCCCGCGCGCCGCCAGCTTTTTGGCCACCGCGAGGCCGATTCCCGCCGACGCACCGGTCACCAGCGCTCGCCGCGCCTCGGGTCGCTTCATGGCCGCGACTATACCAGCGCTTGACGTCGTGCCTCGCGTTCCGTACGGTGAAAAACGACGGGCGCGGATCGTCGAATCACCGTCGAGAAACGTTTGAACGAAGCATCAAAGAAGTTTGACGAGCACCTACGCGGCGTCGCCTACCGCAACGGGCGCGGCGCCGCGCTCTTTTTGGCCGCGTTCTGCGCCGCCTTGTGGCCGACCGATCTGATCGTCTTCCGCCACATGCCCGAGATGCAGGGCACGATCAACTGGCTGCGCATCGCCGTCATCGGCATCGCGCTCGGCATCCACCTGCTCCTGCGCACGCGCCTCGGCCCGCGCCGGCCGACGCTGCTGCTCGGCATCGGCGGCGCGCTCGTCATGTACATGGTCGGCTGGGGCTTCGGCGAGATCGGCGGCCCCGATCGGCCCTGGATCCATCTCGCCTATCCCGCGCTCTTCTTCTCGGTGCTGGCGCCGGTGCGCCTGCCCCAGCGCATCGCGCTCGTCAGCGTCCTGGCGCTGGCGCTGTGCACCGGCTTTCTCCTGCCGCATCCGCAGTACCTGCACGATCCGCTGACGACGCTGTCGCTCAGCTTCGTGACCTCGCTGGTGGCGCTCGTCGTCGCCGTCGGCCACTTGTCGTTCCGCATCATGCGCCAGTCGTTCTACCAGTCGCTCGAGCTCGAGCGCGCCTCGACGGAGCTGGCCGATCTCAACGACACGCTCGAGACGCGCGTGCACGAGCAGACGCGCGATCTGCGCCGCCTCACCGATCACCTCGAGCGCGCGCGCGAAGAAGAGCGCACCCGCATCGCTCGCGAGCTCCACGATCAATTGGGCCAGGAGCTGACGGCGCTGCACCTGGCGCTCGCGCTGTCGACGCAGCGCTTCGCCAAGGATCCGAAGTCGATCGGCGGCAACTTGGAAGAGATGACGGCGCTCCTCAAGCGCACGCAGACGACCACGCGCAACCTCGTGACCGAGCTGCGCCCGCAGCTCCTCGACGAGCTCGGCCTGCAAGCGGGCATCGAGTGGCTGATCCGCCAGACCGAGCAGCGGTCACCAGTGCGCTGCCTGTTGCAGGCGGACGCGCTTGCCGATCTGCCGCCCGACGTCTCGACGGTCGCGTTCCGCATCATCCAAGAGGCGCTGACCAACGTCGTGCGGCACGCCAAGGCGCAAAAGGTCGACATTCGCCTGGCCGCGCGCAACGGCACGCTCGATCTCGCCGTCAGCGACGACGGCATCGGGCTGCCGATGGAGCGCCCGAGCGGCTTTGGGCTCATCGGGATTCGCGAGCGTGTGGCGACGCGCGCCGGTAAAATGGAGCTCGGCGCACGCCCGGGCGGAGGAACTGTGTTGTCGGTGCGCCTGCCCTTACAAGCGCCGACGGAAGAGGAGCCATCGTGATTGGAGTCTTCATCGCCGACGACCACGCCATCGTGCGCCACGGGCTACGCGAGCTCATCGCCTCGACCTCGGACATGAAGGTCGTGGGCGAGGCCACCGACGGGCGGCAGCTCATCAACGCCGCGCCGACGCTGGAGGCCGACGTCGTCATCCTCGATCTGTCGCTGCCCAAGGTGAACGGCCCCGAGGTGCTCAAGCGCCTCAAGACGATGCGGCCGACCTTGAACATCCTCGTCCTCACCATGTATCCCGAGGATCAATACGCGGTCGCGCTGCTCCGCTCGGGCGCGTCGGCGTACTTGTGCAAGGATCGCCCGTCGGCCGAGCTGCTCGAGGCCATCCGCCGCGTCGCCGCCGGCGGCACCTACTTCACCGAGACGATCGCGCAGCGCTTTCTGACGGGCCCCGAAGGCGGCAAGGACGAGCCGCCGCACGCCGCGCTCACCGCGCGCGAGCACCAGGTCTTCACCTTGATCATCCAGGGGCGCACCGGCGCCGAGATCGCCGCCGAGCTCGATCTCACCGCCGGCACGGTTTCGAACCACGTCGCCAAGATCAAGGAGAAGCTAGGGGCGCACTCGCTCGCCGAGATCGTGCGCTACGCGTATCGGGCCGGGCTCATTGATTAGCGAGTTGCGCGCGCCGACGTGGACGTCGCGGCCCGGCGGACGCAGATAGATCTTGCGCCGCCACACGTGGCCGTCGCGCTCGACGCGGATGACGTGCTCTTCGTAGGCGTAGGCGTCGGCGTCGAGCTCGAGCGGCGTGGCGCCGACGTCGCGCCCGTCGAGGCGCACGGGCGCGCCCGGCGTCGTCGAGACGATGCGCAGCCGCGCCTGCGGACGGGTCAACGTCAGCTGCACGCGGCCGGGCCCGTCGACGCGGGCGTGCGCGTTCACCCAGCGCGGCCGCTCGGCGACCACGTCGTGCGCGCCGCCGGCGACGGCGATCGACAGCGGCGCCGCGCCGCGCTCCTCGCCGTCGACGAACACGCGCGCGCCCGGCGGCGAGGTGACGACGCGCAGCCGCGAGCGCGGCGAAGGCGCTGAAGGCGGCGCGGCCGGAGCGACTGCCGGCGGGCGCGGCGCCACGGCCGCGACGACCGCGCCGTTGCCACCGACGGCAGCGGCGATCGGCGCGCGCGTCGCCAGCTTCGGCGGCGGCGTCGGCGTCGGCGTCGGCGCGCGGCGCATGATCGCCGCGGCGAGCGTGACCGCGAGGATCGCGGCCGAGGTCGCGACCGCGGTGCCGAGAAGGCGCATCCCGCGCGACGACGCCGCACGCACCAGCGGCGGCCACGGCCGCGGCGCATCGATCGGCACCGGCGGCGGCGGCGGCGGAGTCGCGATCGCCGGCAGCGGCCGGCTCGACATCCGCGGCACCGACGGCGACGGCAACGGCAGCGGTGGCGGCGGCGGTGGCGGCGGCGCCGGCGCCGGCGGTGGCGGTCGCGGCGACGGCGGGGTCGCGCTCGGCGCCTCGATGCGCTCGATCGGCAGCGTCAGCTCCTGCGAATCGGCGACGCCGTCGATCCGCATCGACACATACGGCGGCGGCGTCTTGCGCGCCGCCAGCAGCCGCTCCACCATCGCCGCCGACGGCTCGTCGCTGATCTCGTAGCGCAGCTCCATCCCCGGCGGCCGTCGCGGATCGCCCGAGTCCTTGCGCATGCGCATCACGACGCCTTCGCCGTGCACGACCTCCTCGCCGCCGGCGAGCGCGAACACGAACCGCACGCGCCGCCCCGACGGCTGCACGCCCTCGGTCGGCACGAACACGACGTCGCCGTCGCGGAAGTAGCGCGCGAAGCGCCCGATGAACTCCTCGATCGTCGCCGCCTCGGCGGTGACGCGCACGACGATGAGCGGCATCGTCGGCGTTTCCGCTTCGCGCGTCTGGTATGCCATCGCTCCGCCCAGTGTCGCGATCCGCCAGCGCCTTCGAAGCGAACTAGTTTGAATGCGTGTAAAAACTACTTCTCGGAATGTGACTTACATCAACCACCCATGTAAGAAAACGTAGGGCAACCAACGGGTTACGCAAACGCTGTATTTTCAACGAGATTTGCGTTGCGCCGGAGGGACGACTGCTACTAAGGTCCGACTCGCCAACCCTCGGCGAGGACGATCATGCAAAAGAGATTCTGGCTCGCACCTGCAGTGTTCTTGAGCTACGGACTACTGACTCCGGCGTGCAGCACGACGACCCCGACGGGGTCGGTCGGGCAAGCGTCGAGCGGACTTCGCCCAGCGTGGGCGATTCCGGCCAACCTCGTCGGGCGCGTCGACGCCAACGAGCAGATCGCGATCCAGATCCATCTCGGCCTGCACAACCAGGCGGCCGCCGAGGCAGAGCTCGCGGACATCTCGAATCCCGACAGCGTGAACTACGGCCACTGGCTCACCGACGACGAGTTCAACGCCAAGTACGGCCCGACGGCGGATGACGTCGCGGCGGTGCAGAAGCAGCTCGGCAGCTACGGCATCACCACCAAGTACGTCGGCGACGGCAACATGTTCGTCGCGGCGGTCGGCTCGGCGGCGCAGATCGAGAAGGCGTTCTCGACGCAGCTCGGCCTCTACAAGGCCGGCGACGCGATCAAGCGCGCGCCCATCACCGACATCGCGATGCCGTCGTCGATGAACGGCCGCGTGGCGCAGGTCCTCGGCGTGTTTCAGCCGACCATGTTCGCGCCCAAGACGGTCTTCCGCGGCGCGGTCACCAAGTCGGCGGCGCGCTCGGGCGTGATCGCCAAAGAGCCGCATCCGCGCGACGCGGTCGGCCCGGACACCTGCTCCGAGTGGTACGGCCAGGTTCCCGACACGACCGATCCGGTCTACCCGGGCTACGCGCCGCTCACCTACGATCCGTGCGGCTACAACCCGGCGCACGTGCGCGAGGGCTACGGCTTCACCGACATCATCCGCAAGGGCACCGACGGCACCGGCCAGACGATCGCCATCGTCGACGCGTTCCTCTCGCCGACGCTGCTCGCGGACGCGCAGACCTACGCCGCCAACAATGATCCCGATTATCCGTTCAAGGCTTCGCAGCTGAAGACGGTGTGGGCGTCAGGCCAGATGCAGGAGCCGGACACCGGCTGGTACGGCGAGCAGACGCTCGACGTCGAGGCCGCGCACGCGATGGCGCCGGGCGCCAAGATCGTCGCCATTGCCGCGCAGAGCGCTTCGTCGCCGGACCTGATCGCCGCCATCAACATGGCGGTGTCGAAGCACCTCGGCTCGGTGGTCTCGAACTCGTACGGCCTCATCGAGCAGGAAGGCTACATCGACTTCCTGGCGTGGAAGCCGGTCTTCACGGCGGCGGGCCTCAAGGGCATCGGCATCTACTTCTCGTCGGGCGACAACGGCGACGAGTCGACCGCCCTCGGCATTCCGTCGGCGGACTTCCCGGTCTCGTCGGACCTCGTGACCGCGGTCGGCGGCACCTCGCTCGGCATCGGCCAGACCGGCAACGTGCTCTTCGAGGTCGGCTGGTCGACGGGTGTCAGCTTCCTCGATCCGGCGACCACCGCCGACGCGGACGCGGGCACGACGGCGATGCCGGCGATGTGGGATCCGCCTCCTCCGGGCTTCTGGTACTTCGGCGCGGGCGGCGGCTGGTCGACGGTGTTCGAGCAGCCGGCGTGGCAGAAGGGCGTCGTCCCCAACTCGTTCGCCGTGCAGGCGGGGATCGCGCGCCGCGCGGTGCCGGACGTGGCCATGCTCGCCGATCCGTTCACCGGCTTCATCATCGGCCAGACCGATCCGGATTCGGGCACGTACTCGGAGTACCCGATCGGCGGCACCTCGCTCGCGTGCCCGCTCTTCGCGGCGACGATCGCGGTGGCGCAGCAGCACGCCAAGCGCACCTTCGGCCTGGTGAACGCGCTGCTCTACAAGAACCCGAAGGCGTTCCGCGACATCACGCCGCTGGCGGTTCCGCAGGCGGTGGCGCTGCCGCTCGGCGACGGCACCAACGCGGCCATCTCGTTCGACGATCCGCAGCAGACGATCGTGACGGCCAAGGGCTGGGACTCGGTCACCGGCCTCGGCACGCCGAATGGTCAGGCGTTCCTCAACGCCATCAAGTAGCTCGTAGGCACGTAGCTTAAGGCGCCCGCGGAGCGATCCGCGGGCGCTTTTTTTTTCGCACGCGCATGCTAGCGTCGGCGCATGACGCGCACCCACGAAGTCTTGAATCAGTCGACGCCGCTCGTCGATTACGATGCGTTCGGCGGCGATCGCGCGCTCGGCGACGCGGTCGAGCGCGAAGGCGCGGCGTGGGCCAAAGAGCGGCTGCACGCCGTCGGCAAGATCGCCGGCGGCGAGGCGATCGCGTGGGGCGTGCAGGCCAACAAGCAGACGCCGGAGCTGCGCGTGTTCGATCGCTTCGGCCATCGCGTCGACGAGATCGAGTTTCACCCGGCGTGGCACCAGCTGATGCGCATCGGCGTCGAGCACGGGCTGCATGCGGGGCCGTGGCGCGAGCCGCGCGCGGGCGCGCACGTGGCGCGGGCGGCGGCGTTCTTCGTGATGGCGCAGGCGGAGGCGGGCTTCGGCTGTCCGATCTCGATGACCTACTCGGCGGTGCCGGCGCTGCGCTCGACGCCGTCGCTGCAAAAGACGTGGGAGCCGCGGCTGACGTCGCTGCACTACGATCCGCGCAATCGGCCGGCGAGCGAGAAGTCGGGCGCGCTGTGCGGCATGGCGATGACCGAGAAGCAGGGCGGCAGCGACGTGCGCGCGAACACGACGCGCGCGACCCAGCACGGCGATCACTACGAGCTCGTCGGGCACAAGTGGTTCTGCTCGGCGCCGATGTGCGACGTGTTCCTGGTGCTCGCACAGACCGAGCGCGGGCTGTCGTGCTTTTTGGTGCCGCGCTGGCGGCCCGACGGCGTGAAGAACGCGATGAACCTGCAGCGCCTGAAGGACAAGCTCGGGAATCGCTCGAACGCCTCGAGCGAGGTCGAATTCGACGGCGCGTGGGGCGAGCTCGTCGGCGAAGAGGGGCGCGGCGTGCCGACGATCATCGAGATGGTGAGCCACACGCGGCTCGACTGCTGCATCGGCGCGGCGGCGGGGATGCGCTACGGCGTGGCGCAGGCGCTGCATCACGCGTCGCATCGCGCGACCTTCGGAAAGCGGCTCGTCGATCACGCGCTCATGCAGAACGTGCTGGCGGATCTGGCGATCGAGTCGGAGGCGGCGACGGTGACGATGGCGCGGCTGGCGCGCGCGTACGACGACGCGCAAGGGAACGCCGAGGCGCGGCGCTTCGCGCGGCTGGCGACGGCGGTGTGCAAGTACTGGCTGTGCAAGCGCGCGCCTGTGCTCGCTGCGGAGTCGCTCGAGTGTTTCGGCGGCAATGGGTACGTCGAGGAGTCGATGATGCCGCGGCTCTATCGCGAGGCGCCGCTCAACGGGATCTGGGAGGGATCGGGCAACGTCATCTGCCTCGACGTGCTGCGCGCGATGCAGAAGGATCCGGCGAGCGTACAGCTCTTCTTCGACGAGTGCCTGCTGGCGCGCGGCGAGAAGCGGATCGAGCGCGCGGTAAGCGAAGTGCAGCGCGAGCTCGGCGAGCTCGAAGACATCGAGGCGCGGGCGCGGCGCGTGGTCGAGCGCATGGCGCTGACGCTGCAGGCATCGCTGATGCTGCGAGTGGCGCCGCGCGCCTTCGCCGACGCGTTCGTGACCTCGCGCCTCGATGGCGACCGCGGCCTCGCCTTCGGCACCCTCCCCCGCGGCGTCCCCGTCGACGAAATCCTCGCCCGAGCTGCCGTCGCCCACTAAAACAAACGACAGGGAGTTCAGGAACTCCCTGTGGAATGTTTGTGATCTGGGGCTACCCTCGTAGTGTGCGGGCGCCGTTCTGTTTTGCCCTACTGCTGCTTGCCGGGTGCGCGGCACATTACGAGGTGCGGCCGACGGCGACGACGCGGTTCGAT
The DNA here is from genome assembly GCA_036494045.1 of Polyangia bacterium. Lineage (GTDB taxonomy): Bacteria > Myxococcota_A > Polyangia > Palsa-1104 > Palsa-1104 > JAQBQH01. Next base: position 9,201 of record DASXOU010000481.1, read on the forward strand.
GCGGTCATCATTCCCGGGTGTCCGTCGGAGGATGATGGATCGCTGTCGCGGTGTCAGATGAGCCGCGCGGCGTGGGGCGCGATCTTGTGGCGGCGCGGGGTCGCCGGCGCGTTCATCACCTCGGGCGCGGCCGTGCACTCGCCCTATGTCGAGGCCGACGCCATCGCCGCCGGGATGGTGGCGCTCGGCGTGCCCGCCGAGCGCATCTGGCTCGAGCGCGACGCGCTGCACACCGACGAGAACATGTACTTCTCGCTGCGCATCGTGCGCGCGCTCGGCTGGCACACCGTCGCGGTCGCGTCGCAGAAGGGCCACGCCGCCTGGTCGTGCCGCATGCTCGAGGACTGGGGGCTCGACCATTGCGGCGCCTTCAGCGTCGACATGGACGCCGTGATCGCGTCGCATCCGCTCGAACGCCTTCGCGCCGTCAAGACGGACGCCGCGCGCGCGTGGCTGCCGTTGGCCGTTCGCGAGCGCGCCATCGCCAAGCGCACCGGCCGCCGGCGCCCGCCGTCGTACTTCCTCTATCCGCTGCTCGGCTGGCTGCGCATCAACGGCGAGCGCTGGATCCCGGCGCTGCCACCAGGACCACCGACGGTGACGACGTGGGCCGAGCGCCTGCGATCCGCCGCCCGTTGACGCTGGAAGCGAGCGCGGCGCTGCCTACATAGATCGATATGGCCGAGCCGCTGCGCGTCTTGTCGGCGCCGTTTTCCGGCGACGCGCTTCATACGCACGAGTGGCTGGTGACCAACGGCCTCGGCGGCTACGCCTCGGGCACGATCGCCGGCCCGCCCACGCGCCGCTATCACGGGCTCCTGGTCGCGGCGCTGCCGGCGCCGCTCGGGCGCGTCATGATGCTCAACCGATTGTCCGAGGAGCTGCGCCTGCCTGATCGCACGCGCGTCGAGCTCGACGGCACCAAGCTGGTCGAGCTGCGCCTCGAGGACGGGCTGCCGGTGTGGCGTTGGCGCGTGGGCGCGTTTCTCATCGAACGGCGCGTGTGGATGAGCCACCGCGCCAATACGACGTGGGTGCGCTATCGCCTCCTCGAAGGGGACGCGCGCCTGCGCTTGCGCCTGCATCCGGCAGTGCACTTCCGCAATCACGACGCGCCGGTGTCCGACACGCTCGTCCTGCCCTACACGTTCAGCGCGGCGGGCGAGCGCTGGGAGCTCGCCGGGCCCGATCGCGCGCTGCCCGCGCTCAAGCTGCGCCTCGTCGGCGAGCGGCGCGCGCTCACGCTCGAGACGCGTCCCGTTCCGCAGGTCCTCTATCCGACCGAGGAGACGCGCGGCTATCCGTCGGAGGGGCGTCTGTTTTCACCGGGCCATCTGCGCGTCGATCTGGCGCGCGGCGCCGACGCCACGCTGGTCGCGTCGACCGACGCGTGGGAGACGATCGACGCGCTCGATCCCGACGCTGCCTTCGCCGCCGAGCGCGAGCGGCGCCGCCGCCTCGTCGCCGTCGCCGCCCCCGCCGCCCCCGCCGTCGACACGCGCGACGAATTCGCCGCCGAGCTCACGCTGGCCGCCGATCAATTCATCATCACGCCCGCCGGCCGCGTCGAAGAGCGCACGCGCGCGCGCGCCGCCGGCGACGAGCCGCGCACCGTCATCGCCGGCTATCACTGGTTCACCGACTGGGGCCGCGACACCATGATCTCGCTCGACGGGCTGAGCTTGTGCACCGGCCGCGTGCACGAAGCCGGCGAGATCCTCCGCACCTTCGCGCAATACGTGCGCGACGGCCTCATCCCCAACTATTTCCCCGACGGGCAGAACCAGGGGCTCTACCACACCGCCGACGCCACGCTGTGGTACTTCCACGCCATCGATCGCTACCTCGCGGCCAGCGACGATCACCAGACGCTGGCGCTCTTGTTACCGACGCTGCGCGAGATCGTCGCGCATCATCTGGCCGGCACGCGCTTCGGCATCGGCGTCGATCCCGCCGACGGTCTCCTGCGCCAGGGCGCCGACGGCTACCAGCTCACGTGGATGGACGCCAAGGTCGACGGCTGGGTCGTGACTCCGCGCCGCGGCAAGGCGGTCGAGATCAACGCGCTCTGGTACAACGCGCTTCGCAACCTCGAGCGCTGGCTGCGTGAGAGCGGCGACGAGACCGCGGCGGCGACGCTGGCCGGCCACGCCGAGCGCGCGCAAGCGAGCTTCAACGCGCGCTTTTGGTGCGCCGCGCGCGGCTGGCTCTACGACGTCGTCGACGGCGAGCACGGCGACGACGACGCCTGCCGGCCCAACCAGATCTTCGCGATCGCGCTGCCGAGCCCGATCCTGGCGCGCGCGCGCTGGCAGCCGGTCGTCGAGGTGGTGCGGCAAAAGCTGCTGACGCCGGTGGGGCTGCGCTCGCTCGCGCCCGACCATCCCGACTACAAGCCGCGCTACTTCGGCGATCTGCGCGCGCGCGACGCGGCCTATCACCAGGGCACCGTGTGGAGCTGGCTCATCGGGCCGTTCGTCGACGCGTGGCTGCGCGTGCATCCGGACGATCGCGCCGGCGCGCGCGCGCTGCTCGACGGGTTCGCCGGCCACCAGCACGACGCCTGCGTCGGCAGCATCGCCGAGATCTTCGACGGCGAAGCGCCGTACACGCCGCGCGGCTGCATCGCGCAGGCGTGGGGCGTCGCCGAGGTCTTGCGCGCGTGGCTGAAGACTAGCGCGCGATGATCGCTTCGATGCGCCGCAAGACGTCGTCGCTCGATCGCGCCGCCGGATTGCGATAGAGCCCGAGCAGCGAGCCGAGGTCGAGGAGCTCGGCGAAGCGGCGCCAGTCGTCGAAGAGCGCGCCGCCGCCGGCGACGTAGGCGTCGGCGAACGCGCGCACGAACGGCTCGGGCGGTTGCCAGCGCAAGAGCTGCCCGATGTCGATGTAGCGCGTGCCGGCCCACGCGAACTCCCAATCGAGCACCAGCAGCTCGCCGCACGGCGTCCAATGCAGGTTCGACGCCTTGAAGTCGCAATGCGACAGCAGCGGCACGTCGACGGCGTCGCGCCCGGCGAGCGGCTCGCGCGCGAGGAACGATTCGATGCGCGCGCGCAGCGCCGGGTCGACGAACGGCGCGGCGTCGGCGAGGCACGCGCCGCCGTAACCGCGCGGCGTCAGGCCGTCGTGCCCGTCGCCGGGAAACGCGCGCGCGATTTCGAGATCGGCGCCGAGCACGCCGGTCACGGCGTAGCGCTTCTCGTGGATCTCGGCGAGCGCGCGGCCGACGGCGGCGCCGTGCGCGTCCGAATCGGCGAGCGCCGCGTGCTCGACCCATTCGAGCACGAGAAAATCGCCGCCGGCGTCGAGCACCTTCGGCGTGCGGAAGCTGCGCCACGCACGCGACAAGAGCGCCCGCTCCTTTCCGATCCGCGACGCGTCGCGATAGATCTTGAGCACGCGATCGCGCCCGACGCGCACGTTGCGGTTGGCCAGCCCGCCCGACAAGAGCGCGAACGGCTCGTCGGTGGCGCCGATGCGCGCTTCGACCTCCGCGCGATCGAGCGGCGCCATCGCCGTCTCAGGCATCCAGTCACGCTCGGGATTTCGCAGCGCCGTCAACGCGCGCCGAACGTGTCGCAGCTCTCGACGCTGCCCGACTGCATCCCGGCGGAGAACCAGCGCTGCCGCTCCGCCGCCGAGCCGTGCGTGAAGGTCTCGGGATGCACGCGCCCTCGACCTCCTTCTGGATGCGATCGTCGCCGACCGCGGCCGCGGCGTCGAGCGCCTGCGCGATCTCGGCGCGCGACACGGTTCCCTTTTCGTAGGCCGCGTGTCCCCACACGCCGGCGAAGCAGTCGGCTTGCAGCTCGAGCTTCACCGACAGCGCGTTGCGCGCGCTCGGATCGCGCTCGGACTCTAGGCGCATGCGCCGCTCGATGCCGAGGAGATCCTGAACGTGATGGCCGTACTCGTGCGCGACCACGTAGGCCTGCGCGAAGTCGCCGCCGCGCGCGCCGAAGCGCTCGGAGAGCTCGGCGAAGAAGCCGAGATCGAGATAGACCTTGCCGTCGCGCGGACAATAGAACGGGCCGGTCGCCGCCGACGCGGTGCCGCAGCCCGACGGCGTCGCCTGCGAGAAAAGCACCAGATGTGCCGGTTGATACTGCGTGCCGTCGCGCGGCAGCTCGCGCGCCCAGAAATGCTGCACGTTCGACACGACGCACGAGATGAACTTGGCCGGATCGCTGGTCGAGGTCACGCCCTGGCAGCTGCCGCCGAGCGTGCGATTGTCCGACACCGACGGGCCGGGCGTGGGCGGCTGCGCGCCGTTGTCGATCTGCACGTCGCCGCCGAGCAGGCGAATGACGACATAGGCGATGACGCCGACGATGCCCGCCGCCACCGACGAGCATCGGGCCGCCGAAGCCGCCGCCGCGGCGATCTTCGACCTGCGAGCTGTCGGCGTCGTCGTCGCTGCCAAAGCGCATGGGCTACATGTAAGCACGGCGCCCGGTGACGAGGGCGTCACAAAAACTTCGCCCCTCGTACATTGAACGGCGTACCATGGTTCTTCGCCGTGCAGTTTTCACACGGCGCCTTCCCTGGTCGATCTTCGGTTGCCGCGCGCGGGTTGTGGGGGGAACACGCTCGAGGGGAGCGCGGCAACCGACCTTTTCTCGTCAGTCGAGCGGTAGCTGATGGCGCGCGGCGAAGCGGATGAGATCGACGATCGAGTGCACGCCGAGCTTGCGCAGCACGTGGGCGCGGTGAGTCTCGACGGTCTTCGGGCTGATGCCGAGCATGCGCGCGATGCGCTGGTTGGTGTGGCCGCGCACGAGCAGCTCGAAGACGTCGCGCTCGCGCCGCGACAGCGCGTCGCACGGACCGGCCTGGTTGGTCTCGCCACGGCGCAGGCGCAGGTGATCCTGCAGAACGACGTGCGAGATCGCGGGCGCCAGATAGACGTGGCCGAGCGCGACGGCGCGCACCGCTTCGAACACCTGCGTCGAGGGCTGCTGCTTGAGCGCGAAGCCGCGCGCGCCGGCGGCGAGCGCCTGATGGACGCCGTCGTCGTCGCGGCGCGAGCTCAGCATCAGCACCTTGGCCTCGGGCGAGCGGCGCACCAGCTCGCGGGTGATGGCGTTGCCGCCGAGGCCGTCGAGGTCGCTCGACACGATGGTGACGTCGGGACGTCGCGCGGCGACGGCGTCGTAGGCGTCGGGCACGCCGCTCGATTCGCCGACGATGTCGAAGTCCGGCTGCGACGAAAACAATAGGCTGAGCCCTTCGCGAAAGAGCTCGCGGTCGTCGACGAGCAAGAGCGTAGTCATGAAGCGCGGCCTCCCCGGGTTTGAGGAGCCTAGGCAGCGCGGGCGTCGGGTCAACTGCCGATGGCGCTCGTCTTTCTGCGCGCGCGTTCGATGGTGCGCGTGAGCAGCTCGGCAGGGCACGGCTTGCGCAGGAAGGCGGCGGCGCCGGCGGCGCGCGCGCGCTTCTCCACGGTCGGGCTCGGCTCGCTGGTGAGGATGACGACCGGCAGATCGGGCACGCGCGCGCGCAACAGCGAGAGCGTCACGTCGCCCTTGATGCCGGGCATGTTGAAGTCGGTGATGACGAGATCGAAGCGCTCTTGCGCGGCGACCTCGACGGCGTCGATGCCGGAGTCGACGCTGACGACGTCGTGGCCGCCGTTGGTCAGCATGGCGCGGTAGAGCCGGGTGGCGTCGGGATCGTCGTCGACGAGGAGGATGCGCACTGCGGGACGATTGTAACACCTTTCGGCGCACGTGGCGACGGGGACGCCGGCGCGGTAGCGACAACGCGCGAGCGCACATCGGCCGATATGTGATTTTATTCGATATGTTTTTTAGCTTTTCAATCGGGTTTTGCCGGTTCTAAATGGGCTCGCGTGAGGGAAATCGGACGCGACGCTCGCACCGCGCGGCTGGCGGTGGCGGCGGCGGCGCTGGCGCTCGCGGGGCTGGTGCTGGCCGCCTGGGCGCGCTGGTCGGCGGGCGGCGCCGTCGACGAAGCGCGCGTCGAAGCCACGGCCACCGCCGA
>DASXOU010000482.1:0-8175 GCA_036494045.1 Polyangia bacterium
GCGCCGCCAGCTCCGGCGACCACGAGATGCGGCGCGCGGCACAGGCGAGGCCGAGCAGGAGATAGATCGGCCAGGTCCAGGCGATGCCGCCCCAGATCGAGCAGACGACGAAGCCGGCCAGGCCCGCCTCGACGCCGCGCGCGTACGGTTGCAGCGGCGACTTCATCTTGCCGGCGCGGCGCATGCCGAGCACCGCGGCGCCGAGCGCGCCGACGAAGAGCAGGATCGCGGGAATGCCGAGCTCGGACAGGAGCTGGATGAACGTGTTGTGCTGCGTGCGCACGTCGCCGGCGTCGCCGGGCGCGAACTCCGGCCACGCGATCATGAAGGCGCCGGCGCCGACGCCGGTGAACGGGCGCGCCTCGGCGATGGCGAGACCGGTGCGCCAGGCGTCGATGCGGCCGCGCGCCGAGACGTCTTCGCCGTACGCCGTCGCCTCTTGCGTGCGGCGCGACCACGGGTTGTTGGGCGAGATGAAGACGATGACGGCGGCGATGCAGGCGGCGCCGACGATCACCGGCGCGCGCTTGACCGAGCGCAGCGCCCAGAAGAGCCCGACCACGCAGGCGGCGAGCATGCCGCCGCGCGACTGCGTCAACAATATGGAGTAGAAGAGCGGCGCGAGCAGCGCCCACCACAAGAGCTTGCGGCGGCGCGTATGCGCGGCGTTGGCAGCGGCGAGGATCATCGCCACGCCGATGACGAGGTGATAGGCGAGGTCGTTCGGATTGGCGAAGATGCCGATCCAGCCCGCGCGATCGCCTTCGACGAGGTGCTCGCCGTGCGCGTGCGACCAGATGGCGCCGACGGCGGGGATGCACGAAGCGAGCGCGAGCACGCGGATGAGCGTGGCCAGGCGCGCCTCGGAGTCGACGACGTTGGCGATGATGAAGAAGACGGCGAGGTACTTGAGACCGTCGGTGAAGGTGTCGAAGGTGAACTTCGGCCAGTAGGACCAGACCGACGAGAAGCCGACCAGCGCGAACAGCGCGATCAAGAGCGCGCCGGTCAGTCCGCCGATGGTGAGGCGGCGGTTGTAGAGGAGCCAGCTGCCCATGAGCGCCGCCAGCGCGAAGCCGGCGGAGATCTTGGCGAAGGCGAAGTCCTCGAGGCCGTCGAACCAGTTGCCCGGGTTGGCGTAGACGATGAAGAGAAAGACGATCAGGCCGACGAACGCGACCGTGGCCGGCGCGGTCGCGTTTGCACGCAGTCGATCAGTACGCAAGCTCCACCTCCGTGGGCTGGGAATCGGATTCCGAAGCGGCTTGGGGTTGCGGTTCGTCTTCGGTCTGGGCGACCTCGCCGTCGACGGGCGTGGTCAGGCCGAGCGCGCCGAAGGTGTCGTGCAGGTGCGCGGCCGAGAGCGCCGGCGAGAACTCGCCCGACGGGCCGCGCGCGTGCGCCTCCCACAGCACCTTGCGGGTGATGCGGAACGGATCGCCGCGGCGCGTGAGGTTCGCGCGATCGCAAGTGGTGACGGCGCCTTCGTAGCCGGCGTGGCGCAGCGTGGCGACGAGCGCCGGCGAGTGGTAGCCGTTGCAGTAGGCGAAGTAGCGGCACGGGCGGCCGGTCCAGCGCTCGAGCGTCTCTTTGGGCGCGCGCACCTGGCGGCGCTGCTCGTCGCTCGATTCGTGGGTGAGCACGACGTGGCCGATGGTGTGGGCGCCGATCTCCCAGCCGCCGTCGGCGAGCGCGCGCACCTCGTCGGGCGCAAGCACGCGCGCGCCGTCGTCGAGCGGCGGGGCGCCGAACGTCGCTTCGAGGACTTCGATGACGCGCGCGATCGACGACGCGGGCGCGTGGCCGACCAGATCCTCGACGACGCCGGCGGGGCCGTGCGTGGCGAGCACGCGATCGGCGCGCGACAGGAGCAGCGCCGTCTCGGTGTCGCCGAGGCCGGTCAGATCGCGGCCGAGGCGCTGCGCGGCCCAGGCGACGGCGTACAGGCGATCGTGCGGCAGGATGGCGTCGCGGCCCTGCGCGTCGGCGAAGCCGGTCGGCACGAACACGGTCGCCGGGATGTCGAGCGCGCGCAGGATCGGCGCCGCGCGCAGAAGGACGTCGCGGTAGCCGTCGTCGAAGGTGACGGCGGCGGCGTCGTGCGGCAGATCGATCTCGCCGGCGACGGCGCGGACGACGTAGGAGAGCGGCAAGACGACGAAGCGCTCGCGCAGCTGCTCCATCTGGCGCGCGAAGGCCTCGGCGGTGATGCACAAGGAAGGATTGACGGCGCCGTCCCAGTCGATGCGATCGACGACGCGGTGATAGCCGAGCACGTGGATGCGCGCGCCCGTGGTCGCGGTGCGCAACGCGCGCCAGGCGTGGCCGAGCCCGCTCGACTCGACGCCGGCGGCGAGCCCGAGCTTGATCCAGTCTTTCACTCGATTGGGCGCGCTCATCGCGTCACCGCCTTTTTCGCGCGGCGTGCCCACTCGAGCGTCGACGGCGGCAACGCGCGTTTGCCGGCTTCGCGCAAGCGCCAGTAGGCGTTGCGGCCGGCGTCGTGCAGGAGCGCGCGCAAGGAAGCGTCACGCGCGCGCAGGCGCACGGTTTCGCGGGCGCCGTTGGCCCATTTGAGCTTGTAGCTCTCGGTGCCGCGGAGAAAGTCGAACTCGCCGAGGCCCGCGGCGAAGCATTCCTCGACGATGTGGCCCAGCAGCACCGTGCCGACCGAGCGCTGGCGCCACTCGGGATCATAGCCGGCCTGGTAGAACGTGAAGCGATCGCCGATGCGCCAGCCGTAGAGCGCGGCGCGCGCGGCGCCTTCGGCGTGCAGGATGTAGAGGCGCGCCCAGCCGCGTTCGGCGAGCGCGCGCGCGGCCAGGCGATGGAACGCTTCGACGGTGGGGCCGTCGATCGCGTCGGAGCCGCCTTCGGCCGCCCAGCGTTTATGGTGCAGCTCGAAGAGCGCGTCGAGCCCGACGACGAGCGCGTCGGGATCGTCGATGCGCTCGAGGTCGAAGCCGGGCCGCTTCTCGAGCCAGCGCAGGCGGCGCTTCCACTGCGCGCCGGTGCCGTCGGGCAGCGACTTCAAGTAATCCTCGAAGTTTCCCGCGAGCCTGATGTGCGGGCAAGGGTAGCGCGGCGTGATCTCGGCGCGCGACGCCGGCAGCGCGCCCTCGAGCGCGGGCAAGAGCGGATCGCCGCGCAGGATGCCGTCGAGCTCGAGCTCGTCGAAGGATTCCTTGGCGAGCGCGTCGGCAAAGGCGCGTGCCAGGCGCGGCTCGTCGGCGGCGCGACAGACGATGCCGAGATAGTCGCTGCCGACGATGCCTTCGCCCAAGAAGAGGAGGCGCTGTCCGCCGAGCGGCGAGCGTTCCGCGCACAACGGCAGAAGGCCGATGGGAACGCCGTTTTCCTGTGCCATCAGGACAAAGGGTTCCCTGCCGGTGGAAAACGATTTCCACCACGCGGAAATCCACGCCCATGATCTGAACGCCGCGCCGGGATGGGCGGGCTCGACGAGCGCGTCCCAGATGGGCGCGAGCGCCGCCAGATCGCCGCCATGGACGGAGATTTCGAGGCGCGTCGGCGATGGTGCCAGCTCGGGGAGCGACTGAGCGCTACGCATGCGCGAGGACCTGTTTCACGGCATGTGCCACCAGGTCGATCGCGTCGTCGTCGAGGGATTGATGACAGGGGAGCTCGAGGATCTCGCGGCGCAGCGCGGCGACTTCGGGGAAATCGTCGTCGCATTCGCCGGTGGACCAGAAGTCGATGGCGTCGATGCCGCGGGCGTGCAGCGCCTGCACGACGGCGCGCTTGTCACCGTCGATGAGGCGCACCGGCAGGAACAGCGGGCAGACGCCGGGGAGAAGCGGCGCGCCCACGACCTCGACGACGCCGTCGAGCGCGGCGGCGAGGCGCGCAAAGTTGCGGCGGCGGCGCACCACGACCATCTCGGCGTCGAAGCGGGGTAGCAGCAGCTCGACCAGGCGCGAGGCGCCGAGGCCGAGCTCGTGCGCGGCGAGGTGCATGGTGCCGGTCTTGATGGTGGCGACCGCTTTGTCGACGGTGGCGCGTGACGCCGAGCGCGCGGCCTGACGAACCGCGCGGCCGATCGTCGACGAGTGCAGCTCGAGATGCGCGAGCAGAAGGCCGCTGACGTGATGCAGCGTCGAGAAGAGCGGCGGGGCGGCGACGTCGGCGACGGGCACGCGCGGCGCGACCAACAGGCCGCCGTGCGGCACCGGCAGCGTCTTGTAGAGGCAGAAGCAGCTGGCGTCGCCGAAGCTGCCGAGCGGCTTGCCCGCGGGCGTGCGCGAAAAAAGCGAGAGCGCGCAATCCTCGAACAGCGGCAGGCCGCGCTCGTCGGCGATGGCGCGCGCCTCGGCGATAGGCTGCGCGAAGCCGGCGTAGTGGGTGACGTAGAGCGCGCGCACGTCGGCGCCGCGCGATTTTGCGCGCAGGTCGTCGAGATCGATCGCGAGATCGCGGCCGACGCGACAGAAGACGACGCGCGCGCCGGCCGCGCGCACGGCCTCGACCTCGACGCCGTGATGGTACGCGGGCATGACGACGACGCCGTCGCTTCCCGCGAGCCAGTGCTTGATCGTCCGGTGCACGCCGGCGCGCGCGAGATAGAAGAGCTGCACCTCGGGCGCGCTCAGCCGATCGAGCGGCCACAAGGGGCGGCGCAGCGGCTCGAGCGACGGCGCGAGCAGCGCCGGATCGAGCGTCGGCAGCGACGGAATGAACAGCGGCGCGCGCGGCACCTCGTGCGTGGGCGCGAGCTCCTCGACGGAAGAAAGCATGGTCAGCTCCTGTGCAGGCGAGACCAGAGGCGCTTGGCGGCGGGCGCGAGGCGGAACTTCCACGCGGCGATCGCGCGGCCACGCGCCGTCGGCGCGAAGAGATAGCGGAACGAGTGCGCGCGCAGCTTGTCGGTCCAGTCGCGCTTCCACGGCATGTCGTCGCCGAGGAAGTCGAGCTCGCGCACGCCGCGCGCGATCAGGTCGCGCGCCACGGCGTCGACGAGCAGATGCCCGAGGCCGAAGCTGGCGAGCGCGGGATCGAAGCCGGGCTTGAAGAGGTAATAGGTGTCGGCGTCGGCGAGCGCGAAGTGGAAGGCGACGCGACGCGCGCCGGCGCGCAGAAAATAGCAGGCGAGCTCGCCGCGCGCGGCGAAGGCGTGGGCGAGCGCGCGATAACGCGCGGTCAGGCGCGCGTCGCAGGCGATGGCGGTGCCGGCGTCGCCCTTCCAGCCGGCGGCTTCGAGCGCGAGACCTTCGTCGAGGAGCGCGTCGAGCTGCACGGCGTCGAGGCCGCTGCCGTCGACGCGTTCGAGCGCGAGCGGGCCGACCTCGGCTTCGAGCTTCTTGGCGCGACGGCGCAGGTTGCCGCGAAACTTCGAGCCTTGCAGCTTGTCGAGCTCGGCGGCGCTGCGCGGCAGCGGCAGGTAGGGCGAGCGCATCGAGGCCCACTCGCCGATCGGGAAGTTGGCGGCGATGGCGGCGGCGACGAGCGCGTGCGCGGCCGCGCCTTCATCCAAGATCCCTTGCAGCTCGACAGCGTCCCAATCGCGCGCACGCGACAAGTGGGCGACGAGCGCGCGCGCCGCTTCGTCGGCGTCGGCGGGGTCGAGCAGCAGATCGAAGCGCTGCGAGTGATCGTCTGACAACGAGCGCAAGACGCGCGCGGGCACGCCGGCGAGCTTGCGCCGCTCGACGACGAGCGGGAGCGCGGCCACGAGGCGGCCGGCGCGATGCGCGACCAGCAGGCGAAAATCGCCGGCGCGTGCGGCGTCGTGCGGGTCGCACAGCGACGCGGCGTAGATCGACAGCCACTCGGGCGCGAGGAAGGGTCCTTTGGTCCAACCGGCGGCGCGCATCGCCGTCGCCACGCGTGTCCACTCCTCGCGCAGCGACGAGATCGCCCCGCGTTCGCCCAACTCTTCGACGGCGACGGCGATCTCGCCGTGCGCGCCGCTGTGGACCGCGGCGTCGCGGCGCAGCTCGACCGCGGCCATCAGCGTCCGAGCCCCGGCACCGCAGGCACCGGCGCCCACTCGAACTCGAGCCCGTCGTCGAGCTTGGTCTCGTCGTCCTCGACGAGATCGGCGTCGCTCACTTCGAGCACTTCCTCTTTCGCCTTGGCCGGCTTGGCCGGCTTGGCGATCGCGGGCGTCGCGCGCGCGGGCTTGGACGGAATCGGCGGCGGCGTCACCACCGACGCCGTGCGGCGCGGCAGCGGCGAGGCCTGCGACGTCGTCGAGTGCACGGGCACGCCGAACGCCGGCGTCACCACCGAGCCGAAGCGGCGCGTCGGCACCGCGACGTTGGGCAGCATCAGCCGCTTCTTCGGCGCCGCGTCCTCGCGCGGCGCGAACCACGCGTTGGGATCGGCGCTGCGCTGCGCTTGATAATACTCGACGGTGCGCGCGAGCCCTTCGCGCAGGCGCATCGCCGGCGCCCAGCCGAGCACCTTGCAGGCGCGCGCGATCTGCGGGCGCGTGTGTTTCGGATCCCACGGCGGCGCCGGCATGTACGTCGGATCGATCGCCAGGCGCTTCTTGCCGCACGCTTCGAGCACGAGGTTCCACAGAAAGTTGACGGCGACGGCTTCGCCCGACGCGATGTTGAGCGGCTCGGCCGGCGGATCGGCGACCTCGAGCGCCGCCAGGATCGCGGCCACCACGTTGTCGACGTAGACCAGATCGCGCGTCTGCTGCCCGTCGCCGAAGATGACCGGCGATTTGCCGTCGAGCGCGGCCTTGATGAACTTGGCGACGATGCCGGCGTCGCCGCGCTCGGCGTCCTCGTCGGGGCCGAAGCAGCGGAAGATGCGCAAGTTGACGACGGGAACGCCGTAGGCTTCGCGATAGACGCGGCCGTACTGCTCCATCGCCAGCGCCATCACGGCTTCCGGCGTCGCCGGGTGCGGCGGCAATTCCTCGTGCAGGACGAAGCCGGTCTGCTTGCCGTAGACCGACGCCGAGCCGCAGAGGACGACGCGCGGGCGGGCGCGCTTGTCGTTGTCGCGCGCGAAGTTGAGGATGTGCAGCGCGCCGCCGAGGTTGACCTCTTGCGCGCGGATCGGATCGACGCCGGGTTGCACGCCGGCGAGATGGATGACGGCCTGGATCTCTTGCATCGCGCGGTGCACGGCCGCGGGGTTGCGCACGTCGGCCTGAAGAAACTCGATTCCCGCCAGGGCGTCGATGCGATCGCGCCGGCCGGTGGAGAGGTCGTCGAGGACACGAACGACGCAACCCGACGCGGAGAGGGCGCGAGCGACGTGAGATCCGAGGAATCCGGCTCCGCCGGTGATGAGAACTTTGGTTCCGTGGGTGAGCATTTTCATTAGCCTCTCGCGCGACTACCACTATTGATTGCGTGCTCTGTGCCATTCCGCTCCCCCTCCCCCTCCCGCTCCCCCTCCCGGTTCCCGCGACCCACGCCCGAGGGTCCGGCCGGTCCGGCGCTGCTCCGGGCGAGGGTTGCGGGAAAAGACAGGAGCGGGAGAGGGAGCGGGAGGGGGAGGGGTGGGTTCAGCGCGCGCCGCGACCGAAGATCACGACCTTCGCGGTATGAAAGAGAATCGCGAGATCGAGCCGCACCCCGAGGTGCTTCACGTACCAAAGATCATACTGCAGCTTCTCCCGCGCCTCCTCCAGGCTCGCCGCGTACGGATACCGAATCTGCGCCCACCCCGTAATCCCCGGCGGCACCAAGGTCCGCAGATCGTAATAAGGGATCTGCCTCCTGAGCTTCGCCACGAACTCCGGCCGCTCTGGCCGCGGACCCACGATCCCCATCTCGCCCTTGACGACGTTCAAGATCTGCGGCAGCTCGTCGATGCGAAACCGACGCAGCCACTTTCCGATCCTGGTGACGCGCGGATCATTCTTCTGCGCCCACTTCACGCCCGCCGCCTCCGCGTCGGTCCGCATGGTGCGAAACTTCAGCATGCGAAACGTCCGCCCGCTCACGCCCACGCGCTCCTGCGAGTAGAACACCGGGCCCTTCGAATCGAGCTTGATGATCGCCGCGACCATCGCCAGCACCGGCGCCGCCAACATGAACAGCACCACCGACGCCATCAGCGACAGCAGCCGCCGCCCCGCCAGCAGCCACGCCGGTCGCGCAAAACCGTCCGAAAACACCAAATCGCCCGGTTTTACGAGATCGACCGGAATCTTCTTCAGCGCCCGCTCGGCGAACGTCGGCCCGTCGA
>DASXOU010000483.1:0-9033 GCA_036494045.1 Polyangia bacterium
GGCCGACGGCGCCGGCGAACCTGTATCACTTCGTGACCCAGCCGGGCGTCGCGTTCGTGGGCAACTGATGGCGCGCCCGATGGTGCAATCGTTCGCGCGCGCGCTCGTCGTCGCCGCGATCTTCGCGGCGCTCGTCGTCGCGAGCGGCTGCCGCAACGGCGGCGTGGGCGTGCCGGGCGATCTCGGCGGCAGCGGCAGCGGCGTCATCACCTTGGCGCAGCGGGCTACCGCCTCGGGCTTCATCACCGACGCCAGCGCGACGCTGACGCGGGACAACGGGCCGACGCCGATGGTGCCGTGCACGACGCAGACGATCGCCGGCGGCTGCACGGCGACGACGTGCACGCAGATCATGGATCTCGGCACGCCGCCGATCGTGCTGCCGGCGTCGGCGGGCGTCATCACCATCGCCGGCGGCGCCTCGCCCTTGTCGTTCACGCCGAGCCCCGACGACAGCACCTATAGCCCGTCGGGCAGCCCGATGAACCTGTGGTCGGGCGGCGAGACGCTGGTCGCCTCGGCGCCGGGTGGCGAGGTGCCCGGCTTCATGGTGTCGCTGACGGCGCCGGCGGCGGTGACCATCACGGCGCCGTCGGGCGCGGTGACGCTGCCGAGCGGGCAGGACCTCGTGTTGTCGACGACGGCGACGGCGATGGTGCGCGTCAGCTACGAGTACATCGACGCGACGGCGATGCCGACGACTACGCTCGACGTCGCTTGCACGGTCGCGCCCCAGAGTGGCAGCGTCGTCATGCCGGCGGCGGCGTTGGCGCTGGCGCCGAGTGGCAAGCGCATCACCGTCGCGGCCTCGACGAGCGCGCTCGGCACGGTCGACGTGGGCAGCTGGTCGATCGCGTTCAGCGCGTCGAGCAACGCCGCCTTCCCCGGCGGCGCCAACGGCGTGTCGGTGACAGTTCAGTAGCGCGCGGCAGAGGTTCGGCGAGGCCGGCTCAGCGGCCGGCGATCATCATCTTGGCGACGCGGAAGGTCGGGCACGCCGTCGAGCTGCGCAGATCGAGATCGTCGCCGACCGCGTCGACGCCGCACCACAGGTCGTTGAAGTTGGCGCCGATGGTGATTTCGCTGACGGGGCGGCCGAGCTTGCCGTTCTCGATCAGAAAGCCGCCGGCGCCGCGCGAGAAGTCGCCGGTGACGGCGTTGAAGCCGAAGCCCATCATGTCGGTCACGTAGAGACCGCGCGTGATGCCGGCGAGGATCGCCTCGGGCTTGGAGGTGCCCTTTTGCAGGATGAAGTTGGACGTGGTCACGTGCGGAGCGCCGCCGACGCCGCGGCCGGCGCAGCCGTTCGACTTGCGTCCGAGCTTGCGCGCCGAGTAGACGTCGAACAAGTACGTCTTCAGCATGCCGGCGTCGACGACGACGTTCTTGCGCGAAGCGAGGCCGTCGCCGTCGTACGGGCGCGAGCCGGGACCGCGCGCGATCAGCGGATCGTCGACGATGGTGACGAGCGGCGACGCCACCTGCGTGCCTTCGCGATCGAGGAGGTAGCTCGACTTGCGATAGATCGCGCCGCCCGAGATGACGCCGAAGAGCGCGCGCAACAGCGCCCTGCCCGCCTCCGGATCGAACACCACGGGCAGCTCGCCGGTGTCGATCTTCTCCGAGCCCAGCTTGGCGACGGTGCGGCGTGCCGCTTCGCGCCCGACCGCTTCGGGATCTTGTAAACGTGACAAGAAGCGATCGGCGGTCCACCAGAAGCCGTTGCGCTTCTTGCCGTCGGCGTCGTCGCAGATCGGCTCGACCACCAGCGACTGATAGGTGCCGCGAAAGCCGCCGGCGAAGCCGTCGGAGCTGGCGAACGCGCTGGCGCCGACGACGCGCGAGTACGTCGCGCCTTCGGAGTTGGTGACCTTGGGCGAATAGGCGCGCGCCGCCGCTTCGCCGACCTTGCAGCGCTCGAGCGCGCTCTTGGCGTCGACGGAGAGCGCCGCGTCGTCCCACAATTCGAGATCGGGCAGCGTCGTGGCCAGCTCGTCACGCGGCGGCAGCTCGTTGAGCTCGTCGGGCTCGGCGAGCTTGGCCAGCTCGACCGACTCGGCGACGAAGCGATCGAGCGCCGCGTCCGACAAGTCCGACGTATAGGTCAGCGCCGCGCGGCGATCGCGAAAGACGCGCAAGCCGAGCGCGCGCGACGCCGCTTCCTGCACCAGCTCCGGCTCGCCGAGGCGAACCTTCACCGACAGCTCGGCGCCGCCCTGCACCAGCGCTTCGGCGGCGTCGGCGCCGTGCTTCTTGGCGAGGGCGCAGGCGCGCGCCGCGATCGCCTTCAAGTCCTCGACGGCGTAGGAGCTCATGCCTTGGTTCCTCCGACTGTGATCGCCGCGATCTTCACGGTCGGCGTGCCCACGCCGACGGGCACCGACTGCCCATCCTTGCCGCAGGTCCAGATGCCGTCGGAGAGCTGGAAGTCGTTGCCGAGCATCGTCACCTTGGTGAGGACGTCGGGCCCGTTGCCGATCAGGTTCACGCCCTTGAGCGGCGCGCCCAGCTTGCCATCCTCGATGAGGTACGACTCGGTCAACGAGAACACGAAATCACCGTTACTGATATTCACCTGCCCACCGGAAAAGCGTTTCGCATATACCCCGCGCTTGACCGAGCGGATGATCTCCTCGGGATCGTGCGGCCCGGCCAATAGCGCCGTATTGGTCATGCGCGGCAGCGGATTGTGCCGGAAGCTTTGACGACGTCCGTTGCCGGAGGGTTCCACGCCGAAGTGCTTGCACGAGAGCTGGTCCTGCATGTACGCGCGCAGGATTCCGTTCTCGATGAGCACGTTCTTTCGCCCGGGGTTGCCTTCGTCGTCGACGTTGATGGCGCCGCGATCGTGCGCGATGGTGCCGTCGTCGACGACGGTGCACAGCTCGGAGGCGACGCGCTTGCCGAGCTGGCCCGAGTAGTTCGAGGTCTCCTTGCGATTGAAGTCGGCCTCGAGCCCGTGGCCGATCGCTTCGTGCAGGAGGATCCCCGAATCGCCGGCGCCGAGCACGACCTCCATCGATCCGGCCGGCGCGTCGACGGCGTCGAGCATGGCGATGGCCACGCGCGCCGCTTCGGTGCCGTGCGACTCGGGCGGATGGGTCGTGAAGTACTCCATGCCGAAGCGTCCGCCGCCGCCGCCGGAGCCGCCCTGCCGCTTGCCTTTGTCCTCGGCGATCGCGTGCACGCCGAAGCGCATGAGCGGCTGGCGATCGCGCGCCAATCGCCCGTCGGAGGTGACGATGAGGATCTCCTTGAGCTCCTCGGCGAACGACGCCGTCACCTTGACGATGCGCGGATCGTACGCGCGCGCGGCGCGATCGCCGCGACGCAAGAGCTCGAGCTTTTGCGGCGCCAGCGTCTCCAGCGTCGGCACCGCGACCGGATAGAAGCTCGGGATGCGCAGCGCGCGGATGTCGACCGGCGCCGGCGACTTGCCCGCTTGCGCGATCTGCGCCGCGGTGCGCGCCGCTTCCGCCATCGCCTCCCAGGTTAGCTCCTCGCAATACGCGTAGCCCGTCGCGTCGCCCTTGGTGACGCGCACGCCGAGCCCGAGCGTGATGCCGCGCCCGACCGCTTTGACGCGCTCGTCTTCGTAGACGTAATCGGCGCCGGCGCGATACTCGAAGAACAAGTCGGCGTAGTCGCCGCCGGCAGCGAGCGCGAGCTCGAGGAGCCGGCGCGCCAACGCGGCGTCGATCTCGGTCGCGCCGCCCGGTGCAAACGGTGCCTGCAGTTGGCCGTCACCCATGTCGCGTTTCCCTTCTACCTGGTCGGCTTCATGCTCGAGGAGAGCATGGCACCGTTGGCGCGGATCGCTTTTTCGATCGCCTGGCGCTTGGCGTCGTCGAGGTTCTGGAACTGCACGCCGGTGCTCCACGTCTTGCCCAGCTTGGTCGTATGACGAACGATCGCCTCGAGCAGGATCGGCTCGCCCTTGGGCGGCTGCAGCTTGACGGTCAAGCTCGCGCCCGCTTTCGGCTCCTCGGCGAGCTCCAGGTTCATGCCGCCGCGCGAGATGTTGGCGCTGTAGATGAGCGAGTAGACGACCCACGAGGTGAACCGCACCTCGGTCTCGACCCGCATGGGGATGCGCGGATCCTGGCGACGCTCTTCGCTCATCTCATTAATGTAGCGCGGGCGCGCGAGCGTTCTAGCTTTTGTTCTCGCGGCCGTCGATGGCGGCGAAGGTCTCCTGGATCGCGCGCGCGGCCTCGGCGATTTCGGCCTCGCCGCCGCCGAGCCACAAGCGTCCGACGGCGCCGAAGGTGATGACCTCGAGCAGGTGAATCGGCGCCGCCTTCTCGGCTTCGTTGGCGGCGATGGCGGCGTAGGCGGCGGGATGGACCTCGAGCGTGTAGAGCGTCTGCCCTTCGGTGATCATGTCGCCGTGACGCATGCGATCGATGAGCGCGGCGTGATGGCCGTCGATGCCGGTGATGGTCTGCTCCGACAGAATGCGCGGGCGCAGCCGATCTTTTTCGCTGACGCCGAGGCGCTCGAGCATGGCGTGGCCGGCATGGCGCACGTCGCCTTGATCGTAGCTGTGCACCTCGAGAAGCCCGTAGGCGCGCTCGACGATCTGCATGCCGGGGATGACGCGCGTCTGCTTGAGCGCGGCGTCGGTGATGGTGTTGATGGCGATGCCCGGCGCGATCTCGATGAACAGCGCGGCCTGGTTCTCGAGCGGCAGAAAGCCCGACGCCACCGTCTGCAGGAACGCAGCGAGCTGCGGCTGCAGCACGTCGATGAAGGTGAAGGTCCGTAGCTCCATGGCTACGCGACCCTATCACAAAAGGGTCACTGCGCGACGAGGGTCAACGTCGTCGTGGTCGTCGCTGTGATCGTCGGGCAGCCCGAGGCGTAGGTGTCGCCCGACGTCGGCGGCGGCACGGTCGACGTGGTCTGACACTGGAGCGAGGTCGTCGCGCCGATGCTGGACGCGACCTTCATCTCGCAGATGCCGACATACGTCTGATACGAGTAGTCCTGCGGGATGGCCCAGCACAGGGTGCCGCTGGCGTCGATGCCGAGGTAGCCGCCGGCGCGGGACGTGCCGCTGAGCGGGCTGTTCGCGGGATTGGCGTTCCACGCCGAGCTTGGTCCCACCGTCGGGTGCCACAGAGAGCTGGCGGCGCCGGTGCCGTCGTAAAAGAGGCGCACGCTGGTGCTCTCGTCGTCGGTGGGGCCGGGCATGAGGGCGGCGCCGGCGGTGCCGGTCTCCGAGTAGAAGGCGACGCGGCCGGCGCCTTCGATCGATGCCATCAGCTGTACCGGCGGAAACGGCAGGCTCAAGTCGAAGCTGGCGACGCCGGACGAGACGTTGGCGAACACGGTGTGGACCATGTCTTCGACGATGTCGACGTTGATGCCGGGCGTGGTGCCGCCGTCGTCGTCACCGACGCTGCCGCTGGCGGTGACCGCGATCGGATGCGTGAAGTAGGTCTGTTGCGAGAGCACGGTACCGCTGCCGCCCGGACCGGGAACGGTGACGCTGACGAATTGCGCGCCGCCGGCCGGCGCCGTCGACGACAGCTTGGTGGCGGCGTTGGGATCGGTGTAGAAGCCGTTGGTCGCATCGGAGATGAGCACCTCGAACGTCGTCGAGATGCCGATGCCCATCGAGACGTAGGTGCCGGCGGCGATCTGAAATGGACAGTCGAGCACCGTCGACAGCGCCGGCTGGTCGCGCATGTAGGTGGGCGTGCAGTTGGTCAGGTTCACCTGCTGAACGACGCCCGCCTGGTCGCCGGCAAAGCTGAGGCTGACGACGGTGACCTTGGTCTGATCGGGCGACAGCGCCCAGTGCCCGTCGGTGATGCGCGGCTGTGGCGCGCCCGCGCCGCGAAATGGGCGCGCGTGCATCACCGTCGACGGGCCGTGCAGGATGCGTGCGTGGCCCATGACCATGCCGGAGCCACCGCCGCCGCCGCCGCCGCCACCGCTGCCGAGATCGGCGCCATTGCCGGCGGCGAGATCCATCATGCCGTCGCCATGATCGCCGCCCGAGCAGCCGAAGAACGCGATTGCGACCGTCAGGACCGACCAACGCGTGAAGGTCATCCGCACCCCCGCGGATGATTTTATCACATCAGCGACGGCGCCGGTTCTGCTCGCGGCCAGGCGCGCGCTTGCGCACCTTTTCGAACGTGTGCTTGCTGCCGCCGGCGGCGCGCCGCAGCCGATCGACCTCGTCGCGGTTGAGCTCGCGCGTGGTGCCGACGCGCAGATCGTCGAGCGCGAGGCCGCCGTAGCCGACGCGCGTCAGCTTCAAGACGTTGAACCCGAGCGCCTCGGCGGTGCGATGGATCTGCCGGTTCTTGCCCTCGTGGATGCTCACTTCGAGCCAGGTGTTCTTGCCCGTCGACTCGAGCAGCGTCACCTCCGCCGGCGCGGTACGCGTGCCGTCGTCGAGCGTGACACCCTTTTGCCACGACGACACGGTGTCCTGCGCGACCAGGCCCTGCAGCTTGACGTGATAGGTCTTGGGCACCTCGTGCTTGGGATGCATGAGCGCGTGCGCGAGATCGCCGTCGTTGGTGCAGATGAGGAGGCCCTCGGTGTTGAAGTCGAGGCGGCCGACGGGAAACACGCGCGCGCCGGCGCGGCCGAGGAAGCTGCGCACCGTCGGACGCCCTTCCGGATCGGACATCGTTGTCACGTAGCCGCGCGGCTTATTGAGCATCAAGTAGACCGCGCGCTCGACGAGGAGGCGCTTGCCGCCGACGAAGATCTTGTCGACGTCGGGATCGACCTTGCTGCCGAGCTCGGTCACGATCTGACCGTTGACCTTCACGCGTCCGGCGACGATGAGCTCCTCGGCCTTGCGCCGCGAGGCGACCCCGGCCTGCGCCAAGAAGCGCTGCAATCGCATCTCCGCCATGGTCAGCCTCGCACGCTAGGTCGCTTCGGATTCGCCGCCGGCGTCGTCGTCGGCAGCATCGAGGCCTTCGGGGCGCGGCTTCTTGCTGGTCGTCTCCGAGTGATCGAACTCGTCGTCGACGATCTCGGGCGTCGGAATCGTGTTGGCGTGAATGCGCGTCGGCTCGCCCGACACCGCTTCGAACTCGCGCGTCTTCTGATGCTCGAAGTCGCTGTCCTGCGTCGCGGCCTCGCCGGCGGCGGCGTCGGCTTCGGCGGCCGCGCCCGGCTGATCTTGATCGGTGGCCACGCCGGCGGTGCGGATGAGCCGATCGATCTCTTCGAGCTCGCGCTCGTCCTCGGCCGGCGTCGTGATCTCGAGCCGCGTGAGCGGTGGCGCGCCCTCGATCAGTGGCGGCGGCGCCGGCTCTTCGCCCTCTTTTTCGATCGAGCCCTCGGGCGCGACACCCTCGAGCGCCGCGACTTGCGCCTGGTGCTCCTCGGACAGCTCGTGGAACTCGCGCAGGGTCGGCAGATCCTTCAGATCGCGCAGGTTGAAGAACTCGAGAAACTCGCGCGTCGTGCCGTAGAGGATCGGCCGCCCCGGCTCTTCCTTCTTGCCGACGATGCGAATGAGCGAGCGATCGAGCAGCGTCTTCAAGGTGCCGCCCGAGTCGACGCCGCGGATCTCGTCGATCTCGGGGCGCGTGACCGGCTGGCGATAGGAGCAGATCGCGAGCGTCTCGATCTGCGCGCGCGTCAGGCGCACCGGCTTCGACGCCAACAGCTTCTGCACCCACGCCGCGTTTTCCGAATTGGTTCGAAACTGGTAGCCGCCGGCGACCTGGTGCAATTGAAAGCCGCGGCTCTCGTTGGCCACCTCGACGGCGGCGACGGCGGCGCGCACGCGCGCGAGCTCGCTCTCGCCGAGGAGATCGCCGAGCTGCTTGAGCGTCAGCGGCTTGTCGGCGGCGAACAGGAGGCTCTCGACGATCGACTGCAGCCGCGGCGAGGCCGCGTCCTCGGAGCCCGGGTCGGGCGGCAAATCGTCGGGATGATCCTCGGTCGCCTCGGGCGGCACCGGGTCGTCGTTGGCCGGCGCGGCGTCAAGATCGGCCGGCGGCGGCGGCGCGACCGCGGCGATGATGCGCGCGTTGGTCTTGGCCTCGTCGATCGGCTCGGCGTCGTCGGCCTTCGCGTCGTCGGCCTTCGCGTCGTCGGCCTTGGCGTCGTCGGCCTTGGCGTCGTCGGCCTTGGCGTCGGCCGGCAGATCCTTTTTTTCCTCCTCGCTCATTCCTTGTATTCCTCGGGTCGATCCTTGAGCGCGCGTAGCGCCTCGGCCTGCGCCTTGGCATCGGCGCCCGCCTTGGTGATGTAAATCGGGCTGGCGACATCCGCCTGCGTGAGCCGCACCATCTTGAGGCGCGTCATCTCGAGGATCGCCAGAAACGTCACCACCACCTGCCCCTTGACCGCCAGCGCCGTCAGCGCAACCCCCTCCTCGACGAACGAAAAGCAGCTCTCGAACGAGAACGAGCCCTCGCGCTCCAGGCGATCGACGAGCTCGTTGATCTTGTCGGTGATCGAGATGCGATCGGTGATGACGTCGTGCGTGAACGTCACTTTCGCGCGCGACAGCACGCGCTCGAGCGACTCGATGAGCCGGAACACCGGCACCTCGGCCAGCGGCGCGCCCCCCGGCAGCGCGTGCAGCCCGGCCACGTCCTCCGCCGAAGCGCCGCGCGGCCACACGTTGCGTCCCGTGACCGGCCGTCCGGCGAGCTTGTCGCCGGCGTCCTTGAACTTCTGATACTCGAGCAGGCGCCGGATCAATTCCTGCCGGGGGTCGAGCTCGTCGGCGTCTTCCTCGGCGGCGAGCGCCGCGTCCTCGGCGGGATCGGGCGGCACCAGCTCGCGCGACTTCAAGTGCGCCAGCGTCGCGGCCATGAGGAGATACTCGCCGGCGACGTCGAGGTCGAGCGAGCGCATGACGTCGAGCATCTGCAGGTAGCGATCGGTGATGAACGCGATCGGAATGTCGAGGATGTCGAGCTCGTGCTTCTTGACGAGATGGAGCAACAGATCGAGCGGCCCTTCGAACTCGGGCAGCTCCACTTTGTAGTCCATCGTCGAATCGGCTGTTCCCTCGGGCTCCTCGCTCATGCGCGGGCC
>DASXOU010000484.1:0-14210 GCA_036494045.1 Polyangia bacterium
CGACAGGATCAAAAACGTCGCCGCCGAGATGATCACCGGGCCGATGGCGAGCCCGTCGAGCCCGTCGGTCATGTTGACGCCGTTCGACGCACCGACGACGACGATGATGGCGAGCGTGATGTACGCGGGCAGCCACAGCGACAGCGGATGCTTGTAGAAGTCGATGAGCGGCATGGCCACGCGCAGCTTCAGATCGGCGTCGTAGAGATCGGAATAAAAGAGATAACCGACGGCGACCGCGGCGATCAGGATCTGCGCCGCCATCTTGCTTTTGCCGCTGATGCCCTTCTTGCTGCGCGTGAGCTTGCGATAGTCGTCGACGAAGCCGACCACGCCGTAGCCGATCGTGACCAGCAGCGCGAGCCAGACGAAGCGGTTGGTCAAGTCGCACCAGAGCAGCGTCGGAATCACGAGCGCGAACAGGATGAGCGAGCCGCCCATCGTCGGCGTGCCCGCTTTCTTCTTGTGCGTCTGCGGCCCGTCGCTGCGGATCTGCTCGCCGATCTGCTTCGAGCGCAGCCGATCGATGAACCACGGACCCATGAGGAACGAGATCGCCAGCGCCGTCAGCGTCGCGGCGATGATGCGCGTCGAGACGTAGCGCAGCACGTTGAGCCCATGCAGCCCGGCGTGAACGTGCAGCGGATAGAGCAGGTGGTACAGCATCAGCTCGCCTCTTCGCTGTTCTGGGAGAGCGCGTCGATCACCCGCTCGAGACGCATGCCGCGCGACGCCTTCACCAGGATCACGTCGCCGGCGCGCGAGACGGCGCGCACGCGCTCGGCGGCGACGCCCACGTCGTCCGTGTGGAACGTCGCGTTCATCTGCCGCGCTTGCGTGCCGACGGCGACGAGGTAATCGACGCGTGCTTTGGCGTAGGCGCCGACTTCCGCGTGCAACCTCGCCGAGTCGGGGCCGAGCTCGAGCATGTCGCCGAGCACCGCGATCTTCTGCGCGTCGGGCGGCGTGATCTCGACCAGCGCGTCGAGCGCGGCGCGCATCGAGCTCGGCGCGGCGTTGTAGCAGTCGTCGAGGATCGTGCGATCGGCGAGCTGCACCAGCTGCAGCCGATGCTTGGCCGGGCGCACGTTGGCGAGCCCGTCGAGGATCGAGCCTTCGCCGATGTCGAGCGCGAGCGCCACGCACGCCGCCGCCGCCGCGTTCGACGCGTTGTGCCGCCCGATGAGCGGCACGTGCGCCGCGACGCCGACGGCCGAGGTCACGCCCGAGAGATGCAAGCGCAGCGTCAGCCCCGTCGGACCCGGCGTCACGTCGTCGTAGGTGACGGTCGCGCGCGACGCCTTGGGCCCGAAGGTGCGCGCGTTCGCCAGCGCAGCGACGTGCGGCTTCATCAGCGGCTCGTCGGCAGGATAGATGGCGACGCCGCCGGCGCCGAGCCCGCCGAAGATCTCGGCCTTGGCGCGCGCCACGTTCTCGATGGTCCCGAGCTGCTCGAGATGCACGCCGGCGATGCTGACGACGACGGCCACGTCGGGCCGCGCCAGCTTGGTCAGATACGCGATCTCGCCCAGCCCGCTCATCCCCATCTCGACGACGGCATAGCGATGCCCCGCGTGCAAGCGCAACAAGGTCAGCGGCACGCCGAGGTGATTGTTGAGGTTGCCCTCGGTCTTGCCGACCGCGTCGGCGCCGGCCGCCGAGGCGAGGATGGCCGCGGTCATCTCCTTGGTCGTCGTCTTGCCGTTCGATCCGGTGATGGCGACGACCTTGAGATCCGTCATCGCCACGCGATGCGCCGCGCCGAGGGCGCCCAGCGCCGCGACCACGTCGTCGACCTCGATCACCGTCGCGTCGACATCCACTTTTCGGCCGCGCGCGATCACGACACCGCGAGCGCCGGCGCTCACGGCGGCGGCGGCGAAGTCGTGCCCATCGAAGCGATCGCCTTTGACCGCGAAGAAGAGCGCGCCCGCCGCGACCGCGCGGCTATCGATCGTGACCGACGAAAATACGACCGATTCCGCGGGGCCGCCCGCCGCGCCGCGCACGAGCGTTCCGCCCGTCGCCTCGAGCACACGCGCAACTGGAATGGCAACCTGCGCCATGGCCTTCAACTTTGACCGTTCGCCGGCCGCGACGCTAATTTCGCGAGCGCCGCGCGCGCCTCTTCGCGGTCGTCGAAGTGGTGCTTGGTCTTGCCGACGATCTGATAGTCCTCGTGCCCCTTGCCGGCGATGAGCACGATGTCGCCGGTGCGCGCCGCTTCCATCGCCATCCCGATCGCCCGCCGCCGATCGGCGTCGACGAGAAAGCCGTCGCTCCGCACCTGCCGCACGCCGTCGAGGATCATCTCGATGATCGCCCCCGGCTCCTCGGTGCGTGGGTTGTCGCTCGTGACGATCGGCAGATCCGCGTCGCGCGCCACCGCCCGCCCCATCTTCGGCCGCTTCGACTTGTCGCGATCGCCGCCGCAGCCGAACACGACGATGAGCCGCCCGCGCGCCAGCGGCCGCAGCGCCGCCATCACCCGCTCGAGCGCATCCGGCGTGTGCGCGTAATCGACGAACACGCCGATGCCGCGCTCGTTGTCGACGCGCTCGACCCGCCCCGGCACGCCGCGCACGCTGCCCAGGCCGCGCGCGATCGTGGCCGCGTCGAGCCCCATGCCGACGCCGATGCCGACGGCGACCGCGAGGTTCTCCAGGTTGAACGCGCCGATGAGCGGCGAGCGCACGCGCACCGCGCCGATGGGCGTCATGAATTCCGCGTCGATCCCGTCGACCGACTGCTGCGACCGCATCACCAGGATCTCGGGCACGCCGCTCGTCGCCACCGCCAGCGCGCGCCCGCGCACCTCCTGCAACATGAACGCGCCCCACTCGTTGTCCATGTTGATGACGCCGACGCCGTCTGACGTGAGATGCTCGCGAAACAGCTTCGCCTTCGCCTCGGCGTACGCCTGCATCGTCCCGTGAAAATCGAGATGGTCCTGCGTCAAGTTGGTGAACGCGGCCACGCGATACTTCACGCCGTCGAGCCGCCCGAGCTCGAGCGCGTGCGAGCTCGCCTCCATCGCCACGTGGGTGACGCCGGCGGCGCGCATCTCCGCCAACGTCGCGTGCAGCACCAGCGGCGTCGGCGTGGTGAACGGCGACTCGCGCACCGTCGCGCCGAAGCGATAGGTCACCGTCCCGAGCACGCCCGGCACGCCGCCCGCCGCGCGCGCCAAACCCTCGACGAGGAACGTCGAGGTCGTCTTGCCGTTGGTGCCGGTCACCGCGATCATCGTCATGGCGTCGGCCGGCCGTCCCCAGCGATTGGCGGCGATGAGCCCGAGCGCCCCCGTCGAGCCGCGCACGCGCACGCGCACGCCGGGAAATCCCTGTGCCGCGCCGTCGTCGACGACAGCAGCGACCGCGCCACGCTCCGCCGCCGCGCCGAGAAAGTCGTGCCCGTCGACGGTCTGCCCGCGCGTGGCCACGAAGAGGTCGCCGCGCTCGACCGCGCGCGAGTCGTCGCGCACCTCGCCGACGTCGAGCTCGAGCGGCGCCGCGCCGCCGCCATCGACGCCGGCGATCTCGACGTCGCGTAGGAGCTCGCCTAGCCGCACGCCGCCCATCCGGTGCAAGCGTCCGGCCGCGTATAACCCCGCGACGCCACGTCTCCGCGTGTCATGGCGTACACGTTACACCTCACCCAGGTGGTGTAAACGACACGGTGCAGACGGCGCCGTGCCGGAGCGCGCCCGGCCCGGGCGACTGCGCCGTGGCCCGTCCGCTGCCGATCACCTCGAGCCGCACGCCCGCGCGCTTCGCCGCCGCCAGCGCCTCGGCCATCGACATGCCCGCGAAGTCGGGCACCTCGTGCCGCGGCGCTTCGTCGTCGGCCTCGACGACCGGCTGCAGCTCGCTCGCGTCCTCGGCCTCCTCGACCATCGGTGGCGCCTTGGCCGCGCGCTTCTCGCTCTTGTCTTTGTCGCCCTTGTCGCCGTCGTTCGCCGCCACCAACGGCTCCGTTGGCGGCACGCCCATCCAGCGCAGCGCATCGATCATCACGTCCTGCCAGATCGGCCCGGCCACGTTCGATCCGTGATGCGATCCATACGGCTCGTCGACCATCACGAACAACACGATCCGCGGCGACACATACGGCGCGAATCCGACGAACGACGCCACCCAATTGGTCGGCGAATAGTGCCGCGTCACCGGATCGACCTTCTGCGCCGTCCCCGTCTTGCCCGCGAACAAGTAGCCCGGCACCGACAGCTTCTGCGCCGTGCCGCCCTTCTGCGTGACCCCGTGAAGCAGCTGGCGCATCGTCTCCGCCAGCTCGGGCGTGATCACGCGCCGCCCGACCACCTGCGCCTCTTGCACCGTGCGCCCCTCGGGCGAGAGCACGCGCCGCATCACGTGCGGCCGATAGAGCGTGCCGCCGTTGGCGACGGCGCTGTAGGCCGCCGCGATCTGCAGCGGCGTCGCCGTCACGCCTTGGCCGAACGCCATCGTCGCCGTCTCCACCGGCCCCATGTGCTCGACGGAGCGCACCTGCCCCGCGCGCTCGCCCGGCAGATCGACGCCGCTGCGGGTGCCGAACCCGAAGCGCAAGAGGATCTCGTGCAGCTTCTCGCGCCCTTCGCGCGCCGCGATCTTCGCCGTGCAGATGTTCGACGACTTGGCGAGCACGCCCGCCGTCGTCACGTCGCCGATCGGCTCGTCATCGTGGATCGTCACGTGCCCGCCGACGCTGTAGTGCCCGTTCTCGCACCACCAGTTTTCGTCGACGGCAATGGCGCCGGACTCGAGCGCGCCGGTGATGGTGAACGTCTTCATCGTCGAGCCCGGCTCGAACGGATCGGTCACCGCGCGATTCCGCGCCCCGCGCTCGCGCGCCCCGTCGGGCTCGTTGGGATTGAGCGACGGCACCGCCGCCATCGCCAGGATCTCGCCGTTGTTCGGATCGAGCGCCACCGCCACGCCCGCCTTGGCGCGATGCGCGGCCACGCCCTTCTCGAGCGCGTGCTCGAGCCGAAACTGAATGTAGCGATCGATCGTCGTATACAAGTCGTGCCCGGCGACGTCGGCCGCGTCGCCGATCCCGCCGATGAGCACCGCGCGCCCGAGCGCGTCGCGCAGCCCCGGCAGCTGCGCGCGCGCACCGCGCAGGTAGCGCTCGTACTCGAGCTCGATCCCTTCCTGCCCGACGGCGTCGAGCCCCGCCCATCCGAGCAGCGGCCCCGCCAGCGCGCGATTGGGATAATAGCGGCGCGGCTCGCGATCGAGATACACGCCCGGCAGCGCAAGATCGCGAACCGCGCGCGCCTCCTCGGGCGAGATGCGCCGCTTGACCCACGTGAAGTAGCGCCGCGCGCGCAGCTTCTTGTCGAGCTCGCGCCGATCGAGATGCAACGCGTCGGCGAGCGCGCGCGCCGTCTCGGCCACGCGATCGGCCGCGATCAACATGCGCGCGTTGACGTGCACCGAGTCCACTTCCGTCGACGCCGCCAGCTCGACGCCGTTGCGATCGAGGATGCGCCCGCGCTGGGGCGGCAGCTCGACGTCCTTCAGGTACTGATCCTCGGCCATCGCCTTCAGCCGCTCCGACTCGCGCACCTGCAAGACGTACGCGCGCCAGCACAGCGCCGCGAACGCGCACGCGACCAGCCCCGCGCAAAAATAGAGCCGCGCCTTCACCCAGCGTGACGGCGCGTATTTTGCCTTCTCGCTCTTGCCCGCCGTCATCGCTTCACCACGCGAATCATCCGCGGATCGGGCGGCGCCATCTTCAGCTCGTCGCGCGCCACCCGCTCGACGACCGACAGATCCATCCGCGTGCGCAGCTCCAGCGTCAGCCGCTGGTTCTGCTCGCCGAGATCGTGACGCCACTTCGTCTCACGAGAGATGTCGTAACCGATCGACAGCATCTGCAAGCGCACCCAGACGTGCGCCAGCGCCGCGAACGTCATCGCCACGGTCGCCAGCGCGATCAGCCACGTCGGCGATCGGTCGCGCAGCCTCATCGCAGCACCTCGCAGCCGCGGAGCTTCGCCGAGCGCGCGCGCGGATTGCGGTCGACCTCCGCGTCCGACGGCTCGATCGGCTTTCGCGTCAGCACCTTCACCGTCGCCGGCGGCAGGCCCATCTTGGCCGCGATGTCCGGCGGATATCCCGAATCCTTCGCCAGATCGCGGAATCGATTCTTCACCAGGCCATCCTCGAGCGAATGAAACGCGATCACGACGACCCGCCCGCCCGGCCGCACCAGCGACGGGAAGTCGGCCAAAAAGCGCTCGAGCTCCCCGAGCTCGTCATTGACGGCGATGCGCAGCGCCTGAAACGTCCGCGTCGCCGGATCCTTGTGCCGCTCGCGCGTCGGCACCGCGCGCGCGATCAGCGCCGCCAGCTCGGTCGTCGACGCCACCGCGCCCGCCATCACCGCGTCCTTGACCGCGCGCGCGATCCGCCCGGCGTAGCGCTCCTCGCCCCAGCGCCGCAAGATGTCAGCCAGCTCGTCGACGCCGATGCGCCGAATCAGCCCCTCGGCGGTCTCCCCGCCCGTCGGATCCATGCGCATGTCGAGCGGCCCCGCCGCGCGAAACGAAAACCCGCGCTCGCCGCGGTCGAGCTGCGGCGACGACACGCCGAGGTCGAGCACGAAGCCGTCGACGGGGATCGCGCCCATGCGCTCGAGGATCGCGCGCGCCTCGCCGAACGCGCCGTGCACCAGCGTCACGCGCTCGCCGAACGGCGCCAGCCGCTCGCCCGCCGCCGCCAGCGCCGACGGATCGCGATCGATCCCGATGAGCCGCCCGTCGGGCGCCGTCGCCCGCAAGATGCGCTCGGCATGTCCGCCGCCGCCGAGCGTGGCATCGCAATAGGTCCCGCCCGCCCGCGGCGCGAGCAGCGCCACGGTCTCTTCGGGCAGAACAGTGGCGTGAGTGAACGCGGCGCTCACTCTACGGTTAAGCCACCGACGAGCCGTCGGCGCCACTTTTTCGCGCGGGAATTAGGAAGGAACTAGTAGTAGAACGGCGCGTCGGTCTTGTAGGCGGCGTAGCCGAACGCGTTCTGCAAGGAGCGCATGACGTCGATGTTCTCCTTGAACTGCGCCAGCGACTGCGTCTTGGCCGCGCACCCCGCCGACGTCGGATCGGCCGTGCACAACGTCTTGCCCTGGTTCTGCAGCGTCAGCGCCGTCTCGAGCATGCGCACGCCGGTGTCGTTGCGATAGGTCGTCGCCCCCGATCCGTCGGCGATCTGCGGAATCGCCTGCGCCGCGTAGGTCTTGCCCGACGCCGTATCGGTGTACACGAACCACTGCACCGCGCCGCCGTGCGACACCAGCAGCGTCGGATCCGCCGTCGCCTGCGGCCCCGGCAAGTTGCCCGCGGTCAAGAGCTGGTCGTCGGGAATCGGCGCCTCGCCGTTGCCGACCACGAAGATGCGCGTGGTGTCGACGAACGAGTGATCGAACGTCGTCGGGAACGCCGACAACCCATAGAGCCCGGCGTAGAGCTGCAGCGTGAAGCCGCCCGCCGGATCGATGAGGTCGGTCTGTCCCACGCGCGCCGCCATGTTCGCCGAGTTGGTCGACCACCCCGGGTTGTTCACCACCGTCTGCGTCGACGTGAAGTACGGCGCGATCGACGAGAAGTCGTTGGCCAACAGCGCGCCGATCTTCTCCTGAATCTGCGCCTTGAACGGCAGGATGTAGCCGATCGCGTATTTGCGCACGTCCGTCGACGTGTCGCGTCCCGTGAAGTACGCCTGCGACTGCGACAGCTCGTCGAGCGCGATGGTCTTGTCGACGAAGTAGCCGATGCGCGTCTGGCACTCGTCGGCCCAGTAATACCCGCAGCCGGTGAAGTCCCACGTCGTGTCGATGTACTTACCGTTCACCAGCCCGATGATCGGCCCCGTCGCCCCGCCGATCCCGACCGTGGTCGCGTCGCTCGTCTTCTTCCACACGTCGACGGGGAAATCGCTGACCACGTTGGCCTGGATCTTGGTGAACGTGCCCGCCTCCGGCTGCGTGATGATCTGCCCCAGCAGATCGAAGCCCGCCGACACGCCGGCCGTGAAGTTGCCCCAGCTGTCCTCGCTCGAGAACAAGTTGTCGACGACCTGCCCCGGATTGGCGCTGCCCTGCTCCGCCATGATGTCGGTGAAGTCCGCGCGCAGAAGCACGTACCACTGCATCTGCTGCCGGATCATGTCGAGGTAGCGCGACGCAATTCGATCCTTGTAGGCCAAGGATGTCCGGAACGTGTACCGGTCGCGCTTGAAGTTGTTGAGGAGGTAGAAGTTCTTGTAGCGCGACACCAGATCCTGCGCCTGCTCGAACGCGTCCGCGCCCGAGTCGAACCGCTGGCAGGTCATGTTGCCGACGAACTCGTCGGAGCAGAAGTAGTACGGCACCATCGGCCGCGCCAACGTGTCCGACAGGATGTAGTCGCCCGGCCCGCTCGGCGTGATGTCCGAGTAGGGCACGTCGACGCGCGTATCGAGCCCGGTGATGCCGTTGCCGAACAGCGCCGGATACGTGTTGTAGGGGATCGCCGTCAGCGTCGTCGCGCTACCGACGTTGATCGCCGACGGCAAGCCGTACGACACCTGGAACGCGAAGATCGACGCCCACAAGAGCTGACTGTTGGGATCGAGCCGCGCCGTCGGGAACACCTCGACGAACCCGTCGCCGGCGTAGCTGAACTTCATCGCCGCCTTGTCGTAGCGCCCGAGCCCGTGCAAATCCGAGTTGAACTCGGCGCCGTAATCCATGACCGACGAATATTGGAACTCGCGCACGCTGCCCGTGACCTCGTCGACCGAGGTCGCGCCGCCCGGGCAGTCGACGTAACGCGGCCGAATCGTGCCCATGCGCCCCGCCGTGTTGCAATCGGCGCCGGCGTAAGGCACGCCGATCGCCGTCTTCGTCGTCGGATCGATGCCCGCGAACTTCTTGGCCGCCGTGTTCGCCGCCGCCGCCGAGCGCATCTGCCAGTAGTCGGGGAAATAGTTCATCGCGTCGAACGACGCGCGGAAATTGTGCCGCAGGCCCATGTTGTGACCGACCTCGTGCAACGTCACCGCCAGAAAGATGTCCTGGCGCAGCTGCTGCCGCACCGCCTCCGGATCGGCGTTCATCAGGTTCGGATCGTTCGCGATCTGCAGCGCGCGCTGCGCCACGCCTTCGTCGGTGAAGTCGTCGAAATCGACGCCGAACGCGCGCATCGTGTCCATGCGCTGATTGATCGCGGCCTGCACCGCCTGCGAGCGCAACGGCGACACGCGCTCCTTCTCCGCCTCCGACAGCGACGTCCAATCGGTCGCCGGCGCCGCGCCGCCCATCGCCATGATGTCGGGCGTGACCATCATCGCCTCGAGCTGCCCGCCCTTGAGCTTGTCACGCCGCACCTGCGGCAGATCCGCCTGCGACTGTCCCCACAAGTTCGACGCGTACATCGCGTCTTCGCGGTTCTTCCAGCTGTTGACGAAGTTGGTCGGCGACGACAGATCGATCGGCGCTTGCGGCGCCTGCCCGCGCGCCCACGAGAAGTCCATGGCGCTGTACATCTTGCGAACTTGATCCGCCGTGTACGTCGTCGGCAGGTTCATCACGCCCGCCTGGTTCGACTGCACCCAATCCTTGATGTACGTGCCCGACGTGAAATCCTCGGGCGACTCGTTGCCGAGCATGAGCTCGACCAGATCGCGCGAGCGCGCCGCGTAGGTGTCGAGCGCCGCGCCGTAGATGTACGCCTGTCCCGAGATGGTCTCGCCGGTCTCGATGTCGAACAGCGGCGGCCCATAGCCCAGCGGTCCCGCGTTCTGCTGCTCGTTGACCCAGAAGATCATCGAGCGGCGCGGATCGCCCTGCCGCGCGCGCAAGATCGGATTGCCGTCGTCGCCGAGCACCGGCTTGCCGTTGGCGTCGAGCTGCGGCTTCAGGTCCGCCTTGCACGCGTCGGGATCGACGCCAATCTGCACCGGGTTGTGGCACCACACGAAGATGTCCTGCTTGATCTGCGTCGGATCGCACTGCTGGTCCGACGTCTGAAAGCCCATCGCGTCCGCCGCCGCGCACTTGACCGAGTCGTTCCACGACGAGATCACCTGCTTGCCCTGCGCGAACAGCTCCGGCGGGAACGGCTCCAGCGACGACTCCGCGTAATAGGGGATGGTCCGTAGCTGCCGCTGGTTGTACGGAATCGGCGTCTTGCCGTCGGCCTGATACGACTGCTGCCAGATGTTGAAGCGCGCCGAGTGGCGGACGATGCCGCTGTTGGTGATGCCGTACTGCCGGTTGTAGGTCAGTCGGTTGAGCCCGACGTCCCACAAGCCGAACAGGTTCATCTGCAAGCCGTCCCAGCTGCGCGGCTGGTAATCATGCTTCGGCGAAATCTTGGCGAACGCGTGGCGCACCTTCACCATTTGCGTCGCGCAGTCGTCGAGCTGCTGGCGCAAGAAGCAGGCCGGCACGGTGAAGCAGCTCTGGATGCCGTTCTCCTCGTAGCACACCTGCTGCTCGGTCGGATTGACCGCGAGCTCGTTGGTGATGTCGAAGTAGTTGGCCTCGCCGACGCCGAACTCGGGGTTGGTGCCGTCGCCGCGCTCGAAGTGCAGCGCGTCCGGCTTGGTCGGATCCGACTCCCAGTAGCTGACGTTCGAGACGGTCGCGTCCGAGAAGAAGAAGTTCACGCCGAGCCCGACGTAGTCGGTGACCTGGTTGTTCGACCAGTCGACGCGGATGAACTCGCGCTCGTTCCACGGCCGCTCCTGCGACTCGATGATCTTGTTGGTCTCCTCACCCGTCGTCGAGTTGTAGTCGCGGATGATGTCGAACGCGCTGGTGATCGGCCACGCCGCCACCGGCTGTCCCTCGTAGGTCGCGGGATCCTGCTGATAGGCGTCTTCCGAGCCCTTGACCTGCTCGTACGAGCGGCGTGCGTAGAGGAACTTCTCCTCGACGTCGAACTTGATCTTCATGAGCTCCGACGACTGGCCCACGAACATGATCGCGTTCGTCGGCGGCGAATCGGTGACCGTCTGCAGGTAGTACCAGGTCCCCTCGATGTCGCTCTTCTTGAGCACGTTCGGTTGCACGAACGAGCGCGGCGCATTTTCCTGCGCGCAGCCTCCCACCAGGAGCGCCGAAGCCAAGATCCCCCAAGCGAACTTCTTCATCACTGCTTCCTCCAGTGGCGGGCCACCAGCTTGTCGACGGTGATCGTCGCGGCGAGCTGGACCGTGGTGAACGCGTCGTAATCCGTGGAGATGATTCCCTGCCGGTAGCTCGAGTCGAGCTTCTGCAGCGGCGCCCAGTTGATCCAGGCGAGCGAGATCCCGAGCCAATCGATCGCTTGATAATTGATCGTCGCCCAGAAGACCTGCGCGTCGCGGTGGCTCGGCCGCGCCAGCTGTGCGCCCGAGTTGGCCGCCACGCGATCGCCCGCCGAGCAGGTGTCGTACGGCGCGCCGTCGATGGTGACGTTGGCCGTCGCGCACGAGTGGTTGTAGGTGAACGAGTCGATGATCACGTAGAGGACGTCGACCGACCACTTGTCGCTGAGCTGCACGCCGCCCGAGATGGTGTGCGACAGCGAGTAGTTGACGTTGTAGCCGCCGATGGTGCCGTCGCGGCTCGGGTCGAGATAGAAGTTCGACAGCCCGGCGCCGTACGGTCCATCCGACAAGTTGCCGCCGGCGGTCGAGCCGCTGCCGCTCGAGTCGGGCGTGAGCTGCGACGAGGTGTAGCGATGGAAGTTCTTGGTGAAGCCGAAGCCGTAGCCGACGCGGATCTTGTCGTGCCAGAAGGTGCGGCCGAGCGCGATCGACGGCGTCAGCGCCGCGATCAGCGTCTGGTACTGACTCTCGACTGAGGTCGGCAGGATCACGCGGAACGCCGGGTTCACGTAGATCCCGATCTTCGGGATCGTGTAGACGCGGGGCGCGCGCAGGGTCAGCCAAAGGTCCGAGTAGTCGGCGCGGCGATTGTTCGCCGCCGGGTTGCAGTAGCCGACTGAGCCGGGATCGACCGAGCCGCCGTTATCATTAATAGAGGTGCCGGAGCAGGTGCCTTCGGGCGACGCGTTCGAGATGCCGTTGAAGTTGGCTTCGTCCGTGCCGGAGACGTTGGCGGCGACCGAGAAGCGCGCGGCCAGCTGAAGGCCGCGCCAGCGCGTGCCGCGGAAGTACATGTGCCCGATATTCCACGCGGGCTCGAAGTACCAGACGAAGTCGTTGCGGTAGTTGTGGCCGACCGAGTTGAGGCCCGAGCCGTCGGCGGTCGTCAGATCGAAGGTGAGGCCGTAGAACCGCGGCCGGGTGCTGGCCGAGCTCTCGACCGTCGTGACCGATCCGGTGTTGGGCGCGCCCGGCGCGTCCGCCCTGGCCCTCAATCCTGCAGCGACAATGACTATGCCGAATGCAAGGCGGGTGAGCCGCTTCACGCTGAACTCCTTGGCAAATCATGCGCGAGCGGGTGCCTAGACTTCACGATGCGGTCCACCCCACCGCGCCTCTCGTGAGAGAGTGAAGTGCACTAAATCACGTTCGATTTCACATGTCCATCAGGAACTTGGACACGGTCGACACACGATTCCGGCAACGGCTGTGACAATTGCGCGCGACAAAAGCTTGAACCCTTTGTGACTTCAGTAACTTATCAGTGATGTCGCGCGGGCGACAGCCCGTCCTGGAAAACTACAGTGCGGTCAAGCACTCGACTTTTTTACCGAATGTGGCAAACTCACCCAACCGAGACAGGTCGCAGGGAGTCTTACCTGTCGGACGGCGTTGCCTTGACGAACCATGGGGACTCAAGTTAGCATTATGCCTCGAAAGCTGAGGGCGCCGTCCCCCAGCTTTGTTTTTTCGGTGAAGGGTTCGCATAAGCCATTAGCGCGGAGCGGGAGAAGATGACGGTCGACAAGAAGTTCCTGACAATCGACAACAAGATCGAAACGCTGCGGGAGATGCGCATGCGCGCGAACGCTTCGATCGTTGCCGACTTCGATGAGAAGCTCGACGTGTCGTGGATCTATCACGACAATGCGCTCGAAGGCGTGGTGCTCTCGTACCACGAGCTCAAAGCGGCCATCGACAAGAAGATCATCTCCGACGTCTCGTTGATCCCGATGTACGAGGAGATCAAGAACCACAAGGCGGCGATCGAGATGGTGCGCGCGACGGCGCGTCAGTGGGCGGCCGAAGCGCACACGGCGAAGAAGAGCGGCAAGGCGAAGAAGAATCCGATCACGCTCGAGACGCTCAAGATGCTGCACTCGGCGCTGACGCCCGAGGAGAAGACGAAGGGGAATCCGTATCGCAAGGACAACCCGCTTCATCGCCTCTACTTCCACGAGATCGCGCAGCCCGACAAGATCACGATGCGCATGAAGAAGCTCGTCGAGTGGCTCGACGAGGAAGAGACGCAGCATCTGCATCCGGTCGAGCGCGCGGCGCGCGCGCACTATCGGTTCATGGCGATCTACCCGTGGCCGAAGAACTCGGGCAAGGTGGCACGCCTCTTGATGAACCTGATGCTGCTCAAGGACGGCTTCCCGCCGGTCGTGATCCACTCGATCGAGCGCCAGCGTTATTACGACGTGCTGCGCGCCGAGTCGGCGGGCCTGGTGCCGCTGATCTTCGAGTCGCTCGAAAACGGCGTCGAGACGTCGAGCCGCTTCTTTGCCGAGCTCGAGGAAGCCAAGCGCGGCCAGAAGCGCGCGTCGTAACTCTCTCGTCGCTTCTCTTTTTTCCCGCGCACGTTATTGTTCCTGCACTGATGCGCGGTCCTCGTTTCGAATCCAAGCTGGCGGACGACGCGGCGCAGCTCAATGCGTCGATCGAGTTCGACGTGCGGCTGTTGCCGTTCGACGCCGAAGGCTCGAAGGCGCACGCGCGCATGCTGGCGGCGCAGGGGATCTTGTCGGCGGCCGACGCCGAGGCGATCGCGCGCGGGCTCGACCAGGTCGTCGACGAATGGCGGCGCGGCGAGCTGACGCTGGACGCGCAGCTCGAGGACGTGCACATGAACGTCGAGCGGCGGCTCACCGAGATCGTGGGCGACGCGGGGGCGCGGCTGCACACGGCGCGCAGCCGCAACGATCAGGTCGCGACCGACCTCAGGCTCTATGCGCGGGCGCAGGCCGGCGAGCTCGGCAAGCAGGTCGCGGCGCTGCAGCGAGCGCTCGTGACGCAGGCGCGGGCGCACGTGGATACGTTGATGCCCGGATACACGCATCTGCAGCG
>DASXOU010000485.1:0-7351 GCA_036494045.1 Polyangia bacterium
GCCCTCGACAAAAAGTCCTGACCGTGGCTCGCGCTCCCTTGCTGACGCCGCTTCTGATCTATGCGCGCGCGGCTTCGGGCGTGCGCCGCTGGCTCTATCGCGGCGATCGGCTTGCCGGCGCGTTCCTCTCCACGGCGCTCACGCCCGTCGAGAAGAGCGACTTCGGCATCCGGCTCCACGACGCGTCGCCCGCGCATCGCGGCCGCGCGTTGACGCCGTGGGAGCGATCGTGGCTGACGCGGCGCCTGCCGCCGGCGCCCGCGCTCCTTCGATTGGCGCGGGCGCGCGTCGGCGATCGCGCGCGTGTGTGCGCGTGCCGCTACGAAGACTTGTCCGCCGCGGTGCTCAACGGGGCGCGCAACGCGGCCACGCCGCTGGCCGGCGAGCGCTACGACGCGGTGCTGCTCGGCTGGGGAAGCCTGACCCACGTGCTCGACGAGACCGAGCGGCTGCGCCTCCATGCGCGCGCTCGACCGACTGTGTCCGCGCGGCCCGCTGCTGGCGAGCTTCTGGCGCGACGACGCCGCGACGCCGGCGCAGCTCGGCGGACGCATCTTGGCGCGGCTGCGCCAGCCTCCGAGCGCGCCGTCGCCGCGCGAGTCGTTCGTCATGCACGCGGGCTTCGCGTATCGATTCACGCGCGACGAGATCGAGCGCTAGAGCGGATAGACGCCGTTGCAGGCGTCGGGATCGGTCCAGCGATCGACCCAGCTGCCGTCGGCGCACTGGTACCACAGGCTGTCGGAACGGCTCTGCACGCACGCGTTGTCCGGCATCTCCTTGCCGAGCGTGTTCGAATAGCAGCCCGCGCCGCCGCTCGCGCCGCCGTACGCGCTCAGCGCCGACTCGGCATACGAGATGCGCTGCGACTGATCGCAGGTGCCGCAGCCTTCGAAGCGCTCCTCGAACGCAATGGTCGCGCCGCTGACGGTGCCGCTGGCGCGCAACGACGCGAGGCCGTAGCCGCTGAAGTTCGCGAGCTCGTACCAGGTGAAGTCGAGCTGCGTCGCCAACGCCCAACGATTGAGCCCGTGCGCGTTCGCGTACCAGGTGACGTTGTCGTCGTGGTCGGTATCCCAACGTCCGCCGACCGACCACTGCGCGATGCCGCGCCCGGGGCCGCCGCCGTATTCGACCGCCGTCGGGATCACCGACGACTCCTGCACGAGGTTGCCGATGACGCCCGCGGATTGGATCTTGGAGAGCCCTTTACTGACGAAGAAGTTGAACGCGGTGTGCTCGTTGCTCGAGAGCGCGGCTTCGGACATTCCGTCGTCGTCGTCGCCGCCGACGGAGCCGGCGCAGCCGACCGCCAAGCTCGAGCCGAGGATCGCGACGGCGACGAGGCCAATCGTGTTTGTGCGCATGGCGCGGGCTCATCGCAATCGGCGTGCCCGCGCGCGCGACCACGTATCTATCGATAAACGCGGCGCGCGAATGGGGGAGTCGCCGCCGCCGGCGCGCACACGCGTTTGCAACTGCGCATCGCCGTTGGCAGTGCGCAACCGGCCGCGTGCTAGCTTCGGCGCATGGGCAAAAAGACGCGGCCGCGCACGGAGCGGCGCGTGCGCGAGCGTTCCGCGCGCGAGCTGGTCCGCGATCGCCAGAAGCTGGCGGCGCTCGTGCCCGGCGGCGCGGCCGATCGGCCCGTCGACGTGCCCTCGGCGGCGGTGATCCCGCTGCGCGCGCGCGCCACGCCCTGCCCGCTCTGCGACGGCACGCTGCAGATCGAGCACGAGGCCGCCGAGTCGCGCGCGGGGCGCCTAGTCCACGCCGTCCACGTCGCCTGCACCCGCTGCGGTGTCGCGCGCGTCCTCTGGTTTCACGTGGCGCCGTCGCTGCCGAGCTGACGCTATACTGCGCGCGTGCCCTCGATCCGCCGCATCCGGCGCGCGCTGCCGTTCGATCCGACGTTCGTCGCGCGCCATCCGCTGTCGTGGCCGCTCGCGCGCGCCGCCCGCGCGTTCGGTGACGCCGGCGATTGGCCGCCGGTGAGCGCGTGGTCGGCGGTGTTCGCCGGCGCGCCGCCGATCGGATTCACCGCCGTTACGCCACGGCCACGCCGCGCGCGCCGTCCGCGCTTCGATCGCGCCACGCTCTACGACGCCAGCATCATCGAGCGCGGCGTCGTGCCCTCGCGCGAACGAAACTGGCACGACTTTTTGAACGCGCTCGTGTGGGGCACCTTTCCCCGCGCCAAGGCGGCGCTGCACCGGCGGCAGGCGGCGCTCCTGGCCGCGCGCATCGATGGCGACGCGCCGCGCCTGCCCGCGCATCGCACGCGCGAGCAGGACGGCCTGGCGATGATCGACGAAGGCGGCGTGGTCGCGCTCGAAGCGCCGGCGGCCGAGCTGTGCCTCGTCTTCGGCCACGCGCTCTACGAAGGCTTCGTGCTCGGCGTGCCGCGCATGACCGCGCGCCTGGTGCGGCTGCCGATCGCCGCGCTCGCCGGCGATCCGATCGCGCAGGCCGACGCGGCGCTGGCGGCGCGGCTCGCCGATCCGACGCTGTCGACGCTGCCCGAGACGCTGCCGCGCGTCTTCGTGCCCGACGCGGCGGTGGCGCCCTGGCTGCCGCCCGCGCTATGAG
The DNA here is from genome assembly GCA_036494045.1 of Polyangia bacterium. GTDB lineage: Bacteria > Myxococcota_A > Polyangia > Palsa-1104 > Palsa-1104 > JAQBQH01. Next base: position 2,590 of record DASXOU010000485.1, read on the forward strand.
CCGTCGCGATAGAACCAGCGTCCGTCGCGCCGGCGAAAGCGCGAGCGCTCGTGATGGACGACGATCGCGCCGCGCCGGCGATAGGTCGCCTTGAACTCGACCACGCCGCTGTCGTCGTCGCGCCCGCCGCGCTCGCGCGCGACGATGACCAGCCCGAGCCACTCCGACTGCCGCGCCCAGCGTTCGACGGCGGCGCGATCGACGGCGTCGCGGCTCTCGGCGTCGTGCGTGGCGATGATGTAGTCGATGCGTCCGAGGACGTGCGCGCTGTAGCGCGAGCGCATCAGCGCCTCGGCGGTCTCGGCGGCGGCGGTGCCGTCGAGGAGCGGGCCGCAGCAACGATCGAGCGGGCGGCCGCTGCCGCATGGGCACGACATGGGCCCATTGTACCTGGCACCGTTGTGCCGCCGTGCCACGTCTGTGTCACGTCGTGAGCCCGCGCGGCTCCAGTCGTGACGCGGAGTTAGGCCGGGTCGCCGGCGGCACGCGCCGTGCTCTTGGGCCTCGTCATGCCGAACCAGCTCGATCGCCTGTTGCACCCGCACGACCAGCGCATGATTCTCGCCGCCGTCGTCGCCGCCGAGCGGCGCACCTCGGCCCAGTTCAAGGTTCACGTCGAGGCGAGCTGCCGCCAGCCGCACGCGCGCGCGCGCGAGCTGCTCGGGCGGCTCAAGGTGACGCGCACCGATCGCGCCAACGGCGTGCTCTTGTTCCTGACCGTCCACGACCGCCGCTGCGTGCTGGTCGCCGACGACGGCTTGCGCGCGCTGCAGGCGTCGCCGCGCTGGCAGGAGATCGTGCATCGCCTGACGCTCGACCTGCGCCACGGCCGCGTCGGTAACGGCGTGGCCGACGCGCTCACCAGCCTCTCCAAGATCATCGCGCCGCACTTTCCGCGCGGCGCAGTCCACGTCAACGAAGTGCGCGACGACATCACCACCGAAGAGGTCGCGCTGTCCGCCTGACGGCTCCTTGAGGTACGCTGCGCCGAATGCGCGCAGTCGCTCTGGCCTTGCCGATCGTGCTCGCCGGCTGCGGCGGCCCGCCCTTGACCGTGCTCGCCGGCGCCGACAGCTTCGCCGCCGCGACCGCCTTCGCCGCGTTCGTCCCCGGCGGCGCCGTCACTGTCGAAGCCAGCGCCGATCCCGCCGGCGCGGTCGCCCACGGCGGCGGCGCGCGCGCGGCGCTGGTGATCGATCTGTCCTGCGGCGACTGCTTCGAGATCGATGCGCGCGGCGCCGGCGCCTTCGTCATCCACGGCGGCAGCATCCTCGGCGTGCAATACGGCCTGGCGCAGCTCCTCGAAGCCGGCGGCTTCCGCTTCTATCATCCGCGCGACACCTTGGCGCCGTCGACGCTGGCGCTGCCGGCGAGCTCGCCCTACTACGGCACGCAAGTGACGCCGCAAAAGACGCTGCGCGGCCTGCACGTGCACACGCTGCATCCGATCGAGCCCTATTTCGCGCTCTGGGTGCCGTCGCCCGACAACCTCGACGGCGCCAAGCACATCATCGACTGGCTGGTGAAGAACCGCGGCAACTACCTCGACTGGACCGCGCTCGACAACATCGTCGGCGACGCCGGCGTGGCGGCGGCGTGGCACGATCACACCAAGGCGATCCTCGACTACGCGCACGCGCGCGGGATTCGCGTCGGTATCCAGGTCGAGCTGTTTCACAGCGGGAATCTGCAGAACGCGTATGACCTTCTGACCGACGCCGATTTGGCCGGCGGCAACGACACCCATCCGCTGCTGCAGGCCAAGCTGAGCGCGCTCCTCGGCGATCTGCCGTTCGATCAGCTCGCGCTCAACTTCGGCGAGTTCTTCGGCGAGCCGCCCGACGTCTTCATCCAGCAGATCAACAACACCTACGACGCGTTGCAGACGCTGCGCCCGGGCATGCCGATGGCGGCGCAGATCCACGTCGGCAACGAGCCCAGCCAGCACGTCCAATATATGGGAATGGATATTCTTTATTATTTCCTCGTTCAATATGCCAATCCCGCGGTCGAATCGTGGGTGCACACGGTCATGTATTACGATCTATTCGAGGACGCCGGCGGCGCCTACGACCACCAGGACTTCTCGGTGTACCGGCAATACATCCTCGACAAGCTGCAGCAGCACCAGCGCGTCGCCTATTACCCGGAGACGGCCTATTGGGTCGCGTTCGACGATTCGGTGCCGACGTATCTGCCGATCTACATGCTGACGCGCGCGCTCGACATGACCGAGCTCGATCAGCAATCGACGGCGATGGGCGGCGATCCGCTCACCGAGCATGTGAGCTTCTCGACCGGTTGGGAATGGGGATATTGGCAAAACGATTACGTGACCCTGCGAAATACATTTCAAACGCCGGCGACCTGGCAGGCGCCCATCGATGAAATGCTGGCGCCCTACGGCGAAAACGGCGTGGCGCTGGCGCAACAGATCGAGGCGCTGGCGATGGTGCAGCACGCGGCGCTGATCGGCCACCGGTTGGCACCGTACATGGCGGGAAATGATTTTCTCCTCGACAGCGGTTACGCCTCGGGCATCGTGTCGCAGCCGCATCGTCCGCAATTCTCCGACGTGGCGGCGATGAGCGCCGCCGATCGCGCCAGCTACGAAGCGACCGTGCTCGATCCGCTCGATCAGCTCGCCGACGATACCGCCGCGATCTTCCAGGCGGTCGACGCCATTCCGTTCGCCCGTGACGAGCGTTGGTATCGCGAGATGCACGACGGATTCGCCGTCGACGCCGATCGCACGCGCTTCATCGCGTCGCTCTATCGCGCCGCGGCCGTCCAGGCCGACGGCAGCGGGCCGATCGATGCGCTCCTCGCCGCCGCCGACGCCGCGCTCGCCGACGCCAAGACGATCGTCGCCGGCCGCCACGCCCATTTGCACGATCCGTCGCCGCAGAGGCTCCTCATCGAAGAAGACAACGACACCGTCTACAAGTACGGCTACCTCAACGAAGCCGACACGCTCTGCTACTGGATTCGCGAGCGCGAAGAATTCGACGCGCAGCTCCTCGACGGCAGCGATCAGCCGCCCGGCTGCGCCATCGGATTCTGAAACTTTTCGTCTTCGCGAGAAACTGAACGCTCCGATACGGCATTCCGCTACCGTTCTGCGCTTCCGTTAGCGGGCATACGCGTTGCTCCTCGTCGAAACGAGGTGCCCGCATGACGCTCGTCCGCGCGCTCGGCCTGACGCCGTTCCTCTTCTTCGCCGCGTGCAGTCGTTCCACACCGGCGGCACCGACGGTGAGCGCGCTCGGCAGCGCGGCGCTCTTGCCGATCAACGTGGGCAACGCGCTCACGCTGCCGGCGCAGCGCCACCTCGTGCGCATCGGCAACACGATGCTTTTGGCGCTGCAGCAGGACGGCGCCGATGGTCACATGCTCGGCATGTTCCGCTCCGACGACGACGGCGCCAGCTTTCAGCGTGTCGGCTCGATCCAGGACACGAGCGTCGATCGCGACGAGGCCGACATGGTCGTGGTCGGGCAGGACATCGCGCTCGTCTACTCGTACGAAGGGCCCGAGCTCGACGGCTCGACCGCGCACGACGTCTATTTCCAATGGTGGCGTCACGGCGGCGGAACGTGGACGCCGTCGCCCGCGATCAAGATCTTCGACTCGACGTCGAGCAGCAACGCGTTCTATCGCGCCGAGCTGGCGATCGACTCGCTCGGCCGCTATTGGGTGCAAGCGTTCTATCTCGAGAGCGACGGCAGCGCGACCGCCTACATCGCCGTGTCGAGCGACGGCGGCGCCACCTTCACGCAAGAGCCGACCATCGCGCATCTCGGATATCGCGGCGGCGGGCGCATGCTCAGCGTCGGCACGCGCATGGTCTTCGTCTACGACGGCCACGACGACGGCACCAATCCCTCGTACTACCGCACGCGCAACGACTCCGATCCGCTGTCGGTGTGGGCGGCCGAGCAGATGCTGTTTCCCGAGGGCATCTATCACGGCGCCGCCTGCAGCGCCGTCGCCGACGGCCACGGCGGCATGCACCTCGTGTACAAGGACAAGAACCAATACCTCTGGTATCGCCATTTCGACGGCACCAGCTTCGGCGGCGCGCAGCTCGTCGAGAACGTCGGCGACTGGGAGCTGCAGCCGGCGGTGACGCGCATCGGCGACGATCTCGTGATCTTCTACAATCGCGTCCTCGCCGTCGGCACCAACGACGAGGTGCGCGTACGCGTGCTGCACGCGGGCACGCTCGGCGCGCCGACCGTGCTCGATTCGTCGGGCGGGTTCAAGGGCTATCCGGCGGCGATCGACGTGCTGCCGACGACGACGACCGACGTGCACAGCTTCTTCGGCGACACGCCCGACGCCGACAGCGGCGGCGAGGCGACGCTGTACACCATCGGCTGGACGCCGTCGTCGCCGCCGCCGGCCGACATGGCGACGGCGCCGCCGCCCGATCTCGCCGGCGGCGCGGCGCCGGCCCTGCTCTTCTCCGACGACTTCGCGCGCAACATCGCGCCCAACGGCGGGCTCGGCGCCAATTGGACCGTCGCCGCCGGCGATTGGTACGTCGACGGCCGCGCCGACAGCGACCTCGACGGCACCAACCTCGTCGCCGAGAACGTCGCCGCCTGCCGAGACTGCGCCGTGCAGGCGAGCGTCGTCACCTTCGGCACCGAAGGCGGCGTCTATCTGCGCGCGCCGTCGCCGTCGTCGAGCGATCGCTACGACTTCGTGCTGCTGCCGAACGGCCACGTGCAGCTCCGGCGCGTGCGCTCGAACGCGA
>DASXOU010000486.1:0-2181 GCA_036494045.1 Polyangia bacterium
AGGTTGGCGAAGAGCGGCGCCACCGGAGCGGCCAGGAGCTCCTCGAGCTCCTCGACGTGCGCGGCGCCCATTTCGTATTTGTCGGCGACCAGCTCGACCGTCGGATCGGTGCGCGCCGCCGCCGCCAGCTTGGCGTTGAACTCGTGCGCGAAATCCTCGGCGATGTAGCGCATCGCGCGCCGCACCTCGCCGGCGATCACCGTCGCCGACGTCGCCGCCATCGTCGCCGCCGACGAATTCGAACCGCTGTTCGAATTTTCGAACATGCCGCGACAAGCCTTGTCGAACGCCCCGCGGTAGACGGACAATTTCTCCGCGAGCAAAGTCTCAGGCGACATTCCGCCTCCTTCGCCCGCAGCCAGTATTCCAGCCTACATACGCGCGATCAATCGAAAACTCAGACGACGCTCAGACGGCGCACTCGCCCTGGCCAATCGCGACTTTGAACGGCGCTTCGTCGCCGTGGTCGAGCCAATCCTCGGGCTTGGCCGTGGCCGCGTCGAACACGGCGAGGTCGGCGACCGCGCGCTTGACGACGTCGGGCTCGACGCGACGAAAGTACGCCAGCGGCGCTTCGCCGTCGCTGCGCTCTTTGCGATAGAGCTCGAGCAGCCGCAAGACCGCGTCGGGCACGCGGCGCGCCGGCAGCTTGACGATCTGCCGTCCGAAGGTCGCGCCGTCGCGCGCGATGCCGCCGCCGAGGTGCAGCTGATACTCGGGCACGGCCTGGCCGCCGACGCGCCGCATCGTCCCGTGAAAGCCGAGCGCGGCCACGTGATGCTGCCCGCACGAGTTCGGGCAGCCCGAGATCTTGATGTCGAGCGACTCGGCCGCCTTCACCGCCGCGGCCGTCTCGCCCGTCGCTGCGCCGAGCGCCGCCTCGACCGCGGTGGTGAGCTCGCGCGAGCGCGTCACGGCGAGGTTGCAGGTGTCGGCGCCGGGGCACGAGGTGACGTCGTGGATGGTGCGAGCGCCGAAGCGACCGAGGCCGAGCGTCAACAACTCGGCGTGCAGCGCCGTCAAGCTCGCCTCGGGCACGAAGCGGAACACCAGGTTCTGCTCGTTCGTCAGGCGCACGCTGCCGTCGGAGAACTGGCGCGACAGCCGCGCCACGCCGCGCAGCTGCGCCGAGGTGATGTCGCCGCGATCGAGCCGCGCGATCACCGCGTAGTAGCCGGCCTGCCGCTGCTTGATGCAGTTGCTCGCGTAAAACCGCTCGAATCCGTCTTCCGACGCGGTCTGGCGCACCGGCGCGCGCAGCCGCAGCACCGCGTCCGGCCGCACTTCGCCGCTGACGTCGATGGGAATGGCGCCGCGCCCTTCGGCGTCGATCTTCGCCAGCTCCGCTTCGTACTCCTTGCGAAAGCCGTCGATGCCGATCTTGCGGATGACGTACTTCAGCCGCGCGCGCGACTTGTTCTGCCGGTTGCCGGTGCGATCGAATACGCGCACCACCGCCTCGAGCACGGGCAAGAGGCGATCGGCGGGCACGAAGCTCTCGAGCGGATGCGCGTCCTCGGGCGACGTCGACAAACCGCCGCCGACACGAATTTCGAACCCCCGTTCAGATTTTTCCCGACTATCGTCGGGACCGCGCAAGCGAGGAGCCGGGTGAACACGAGCCAAGATCGCCACGTCGTTGATCGCGCCCTGCGCGCAATCGTCGCCGCAGCCGGACAGCGCGATCTTGAACTTGCGCGGCAGCGCCTGGCAGATCGGGTTGCGCAGAAAGTGGCGTGTGACCGCCTGCCCGTAGGGCGTGACGTCGAACGCCGAGCCGTTGCACACGCCGGCGAGCGCGCACGCGGTCACGTTGCGCACGGTGCCGCCGCACGCTTCGCGCGTGGTGAGGCCGACCTCGTCGAGCCTGGTCATCGCCTCGGCGACGCGCGCGAGCTGCACGAAGTGGAGCTGCACGTTCTGCCGCGTGGTGACGTGGCCGAAGCCGCGCGAATATTCGTCGGCGATGTCGGCCAGCCGCTCGACTTGCAGCGCCGAGAGCACGCCCTGCGGGATCTTCACGCGCATCATGTTGACGTTGGGCTGACGCTGGCCGTAGGTGCCGCGGGTGAGGCGATAGCTCCGGAACTGATCGGACGACATCTCGCCCGACTCGAAGCGGCGCAGATGATCCACGAAATCGTCGATGTCGGCGGGGCTCGAGAAGCGAAGCGGCTCGGG
>DASXOU010000487.1:0-3925 GCA_036494045.1 Polyangia bacterium
TCTTTGCCGAAGAGCAGGCCGGCGCCGAAGCTGATGGTGTGCGCGGCGCGATCGGCCGTGAAGCAGTCGCGCGCCGCGTTGGCTGCGTTGCGGCCGGCGAGCTCGGCGTCGAACACCGCCGCCGTCGCGCTGTCGCCGTCGTTCACCAACGACGGCGGCTCGACGTTGCGCGCCGGCGCCGACGGCGCGGCGGCAGGCTGCGCCACCGTCGCTGCGGCGGCGGGCGCCTTCGGCTTGAGCGCGAAGTAGGCGACGACGAGCGCGAGCAGCGCGCCGCACGCGACCCACGCCGCGCGCTCGAGCACGGCCCAGCCACGCGGCAGCGCGCGCGGCGCGGCGACGGAGGCGCTCTCGGGCGCGCTCATCACCGACACCGCGCGCACCGGCTCGAGCCGGGCCGGCGCGGCTGCCGTCGTCGGAGTCGTCGGAGTCGTCGGCGCTTCGGGGCGGCGCACCACGCGCGTCGCCGCCAGCTCGTCGACGGGCGTGAACGCCAGATCGGCCGGCGTCGGCACGAGGCCCTTGAGCGGCCGACGCACGATCTTGCCCGGCGTGTCGTCGGCGCGTCCTTCGACGAAGCGCTCCAGGTGATCGCGCATTTCCTTGAGCGAGCGATAGCGCTCCTCGGGGAACGGGCCCATCGCCTTCATGAGCACGTTGCGCAGCTGCGCCGGCACCTGCGGGAAGTACTGCACGCCCGAGCCGAGCTCGCACTTTTGGATGCGCGCGAAGCGGCGGCCCGAGGCCATCGCGCCAAACGGATGGCGCCCGGTCAGCTCCTCGAAGAGCAGCACGCCGACCGAGAAGACGAGCGAGCGCTCGTCGAGCGATTCGCCGCGCGCCTGCTCCGGCGAGGCGTAGGAAAAATCACCGGCCTGCTCCTGCTGGCGGAGGAGATGAAGGAACGACACCGTCGACTGCGAGAGCGCGTCTCCCACTTCACCCGACGCCAGCGCATCGAGGATTCGGAGGACGTGGCGCACCACCGCCTGCGGCTCGGGGCTGGTCTCGTCGGCCGACGGGCCGGCCGACTTGACGATCGACCAGAACCGCTCGGCGAGGCTGCCGGGAGCGCGCTTGGTAAGTGGGATTGGCGACGATGCGGACATGGGTCACCCCTTCGCGCGCGCGTAGTCGCAAGAAATCGGCCATCGGCCCCTAAAGTCCCGACGCGGAGTTGCGATTGGAGACGTGGGGGTCGAGTCCCCGAAACTGCCGTCGGAAGGGGTCAAGAGGCATGAGCGCATCCGTTTGCATGACGCATCGCGGTGTCGATACTATCGACTGGTCCTGCATGTTCGTTCGAGAGCACACGCGCTATCCCGTCGAGCTGGCCGTTCGCATGAAGTGCTCGACGTGGGGCGAGTACCTGGAGCTTCACACCAGCAACCTGTCGCGCGGCGGGCTGTTCGTACCGTCGGCGATGTCGGCGCCGGTGGGGACCGAGATCGCGATCGAGCTGGCGCTGCCCAACGGCTCGATGGTCAAGCTGCGCGGCGAGATCGTGCACCTCAAGGAGAAGTCGGGCGACGAGCCGGCGGGGATGGGCGTGATGTTCATGGCGATGGAGGACGCGACCAAGCAGGCGCTCGACGAAGCGCTGCGGCTGGCGAAGGCGAGCGCGCCGAAGCCGGCGATGCGCGCGGTGCCGCCGTCGCCGACGAAGGCTGCGCCGCCGGCGCCGATCAAGGCTGCGCCGCCCGCGCCGATCAAGGCTGCGCCGCCCGCGCCGATCAAAGCTGCGCCGCCCGCGCCGATCAAAGCGGCGCCGCCGTCGCCGATCAAAGCTGGGCCGCCGTCGCCGATCAAAGCGGCGCCGCCGTCGCCGCCGCTCAAGGCCGTGCCGCCGACGGCAAAGGCCGCGCCGCCGCCACCGCCGCCGACTGCCGCGAAGATGCCGGCGCCGTTGCCGCCGCCGCCGACCTCCGACGGCTGGGACGTGCCCGCGGCGCCGGCGCCGGAAGCGCGCGCGCCCAAGTTCGCCGATGCCGTCGAGCACGCGCTCGCCGGCGAGCTGGCGCGCCGCAGCGGCCTGTCGCCGCACGAGCAGCTCGGCGTCGCGGTCGACGCCGCCGACGCCGCCATCTCCGAAGCGCACGCGCGCCTCAAGGAGCGCTACGCACCGTCGATCTTCGCCAACTACGGCGCCGCCACCAGCGACGTGGTCCTCAAGATCAACCAGGCGATCGACGGCGCCTATCGTCGCCTGCTCGATCCGTCCGAGCGCCGCGCGCTCGTCGTCGCCGCGCATCAGCCCAAGGCCAAGGAGCCGACCGCCGAGGAGATGGAGCAGAAGCGCCGCAGCGAACAGGCGCGCAACGCGCTCCGTGCCGGCATCGATCGCCGCATCGAGGAGGCGTGCGCGCACCGCGACATGGGCCGTCTCGACGAGGCGATTCGCACCTTCGAGCAGGTCTTGCAGCTCGATCGCAAGCACGAGTTCGCGCGCGCCGAGCTGGAGAAGCTACGCGACCTCAAGGCCAAGCGGAGGCGCTAGCGCCTCGACATCCACGTCGGCGACGATGGGCAGGTGATCGGAGGCCACGCGCAGAAGCGGCGAACGCACCACCTCGACGCGCGCGACGCCGACGGCGCGCGAAGCGTAGAGGCGGTCGAGCCGGAGCAGCGGGTGCCGCGAAGGAAAGGTCGCGCGCGCCGAGAGGCGTGCGCCCAGATCGGCGAGGCGATTGGCGAGCGTGCGCGTCACCGGCCCCGGCGGAAAGTCGTTGAAGTCGCCGGCGAGCACGAGCGGCTCCTTCAGCATCGCCAGCTTGTCGACGTCGACCTTGCGCCAGCGCCACAGCCACGGCAGCTGGCGATGGTGGCGCGTGGCCTCGACCGCATAATCGGCGAGCAGCGTCTCGAGGATGCGGCCGAGCTGATAGCGCCGCTCGGAGGCGCCCAGGCCGAGGTGCACGTTGAGCGTCGTCAGCCGCAGCTCGGCTTCAGCGCTGGGCGCGACGATCGCGCGCAAGCAGGCGCGCGGCTCGCGGCCGACGTACGACAGATCCACCGTCGAGGAATCGACGATGGGCCAGCGCGACAGCGTGCAGTTGCCGTACCCGAACGGCTCCTTCGGCATGGTGATGCCGATGGCGCAGTGCAGGCCGAGCGCGCCGGCGAGCACGGTCGCTTGATCGATCGGCGGATGGACGCCACGGTTGTCGCCGACCTCTTGCAACAGCGCGACGTCGGGGGCGAGCTCGGCCAGCGCATCGGCGGTGCGCCCGGGCGCGAAGCGGCCGTCGGTGCCGACGCAGCCGTGCACGTTCCAGGTGACCACGCGCAGCCGCATCAATAGCTGCCGTCGAAGAATTCGTAGAACTGCTCGGCGGCGACGGCGCCGCCGTCGTGGAACTCGGCGGGCAGCTCGACGCGCGCCGGATGCAGGATGAACTGGTCGAGCTCGTCGGCGCCGATGCCGCCGTGCGATCCGAACTCGAAGTCGAAGGCTATGTCGCCGGCCGCGGCGAACGCGCCGTAGAGCACCAGATCGCCGTAACGCGCGCCTTCGGCCGCGTGCATGAGGTGCGTGGCGGCGAGCTCGTAGCCGAGCCGGCGGAACGGCGGCAGCTCCTCGAGCGCGCGCCGATCGCCGAGCCGATGGCGCCCGCCGCGATACATGACGACGGGTCCCTCGTCGGTGCGCGCGACCATGAGGCCGACGGCGGGGCAGTGCTCGAGCGCCGTCATGAGCTCGGGATAACGCGCGTCGATCTCCTCGAGCGCGAGCCGCTCGGGAGCGCCGCGATCGAAGTAGATGTGCGCGATCGAGCCGCCGGTGACCACTTCGATGGCATCGATCGGCTTCCACTGGCTCTCGTCGGCGAGGCGGCGCACGCGTCGTCGCAGCCACTCGACGTAGAGCCGCGCCGGGCCGCGCAAGCCTTTTGGCAGCGTGCGCGTCCAGAATTCGGTCGCGCGC
>DASXOU010000488.1:0-6777 GCA_036494045.1 Polyangia bacterium
GCTACAGCTCGAGGTGGCCGCGCAACGAGAAGACCCACGCCGGCCCGCGGTCCTGGTTGTAGCCGGGATTGTCGACGAATTGGATGTCGCCGGTGACGAAGGCGCCGCGCCAGATGTGCGCGTTGTAATAGAGCTCGACGATGTTCTCGCGCGCGTAGTCGAGATAGCCGGCCGGGCGCACGATGCAGGTCGGGTTCGAAAAGGCGCAGGCGTCGCCGAGGATGAAGCCGTGGCCGCCGAGGCGCAGGTATTCCTGGTGCACGGCGGAGATGCCGTTGGTGACGAAGGCGAGCCCGATCTTGTCGACCGGCCGATGCCACCACTTGCCGACGAGGTCGGCGCCGAGCTCGAACGTATCGTCCACCTCCGTATAAGCAAACGATTCGTGCCGGCCGTCGTTCCAACCGCCGCGCGCGAACGCGCGAATGTACGGGCCCAGCTGCTGGATGAGGTTGAGCCCGAAGCCGAGCTTGGTGGTGCCCTGCTTGCGCGTGGCGACGATGTCGGGGTTGGTGACGGGGTTGGCGCGATAGGCGTCGATGGCCTGCTGGTAGTCGCCCATGTTGGCGAAGTTTTCGTAGTAGAGGATGCGCAAGGTGCCGCGCCAGTTGTCGCGGCGCAGGTACTTGAGCTCGAGCTCGAGCTGCTCGGAGTGCGCGCGCGCGACGTCGAAGTCGATGTCGAGGCCGTTGGCGACTTTGGGCATGAGCATCTCGCCGAAGCGCGCCTCGAGGTACGGCCCTTGATACTCGACGACGAGCCCGTAGGTGTAGCCGCGGGTGTCGGCGGCGTAGTCGTAGGCGCCGTTGTTGTCGACGGTCCAGTTGATGAACTGCATGTGGCTGTCGGAGCCGGCGGGGTTGATGTCGAAGAGGTCGACGGTCGCCATCTTGCCGAGGCGCAGCTCGATGCGATGGCGCGGCACCATCTTGAACGTGGTGATCGGGCCGCGCTCGTCGTTCTCTTCCCAGTCGCGGGTCAGCGGGATCATCTGGTGGATCTCGAAGCGCGAGACGTAGGGCTCGCTCGAGAGGGTCGGGTTGCGCACGACGTCGAGGTTGGTGAAGCCGGCGACGCCGAGCGCTTGCGAGAAGCCGGTGCCGACGGCCATTTCGGCGTCGAGGATGATCTCGGTGGTGCGATGCGGCTGGTAGGCGAAGAAGACGGTGAACAGGCCCGAGGCGGCGGTCTCGGCGCCGGGCGCGAGGCTGTGATCGCCGGTGTAGCGCGCGGAGAAGGTCGGGTGCATCTGCAGGATGGTGTTCATCTCGGCGCCGAACCAGAAGGGCGCGAACGTGGTGTGGTCGATGAACGTGTCTTGAGTGCCGAGCGGCGCGGCGTTCTCTGGCTGCTCCGAGTTCTTGGCGAGCGCGGGCGCCCCAAAGGCGAGAACGACGGCGAGGAGGGCGAGCGCAACGGCTCTGGTGACGAATCGGCGACGGAGCATCGACTCGATGACGTTCGCAGATGCCACGAAGAGGAGCAACAAGCGCGCGCGTGATATCGTTGCGAGCGATGAGGCTCGCCGCCGTCGTGCTGGTCGCGCTCCTGTTGTCTTCGGCGGCGCGTTCGGCGCGCGCCGATGACTATCCGCCGCCGCAGCCGCACCATCACACGCGTACCTGGTATGCCGGCTGGTCCGCGGTGATCGGCGGCGGCGCCGCGGCGCTCGTCGGCGTGGCGCTCACCACGCGCAGCGAGACGGCGGTGCCGGCGACGGGCTGGGCGCTCGCCGGCGTGGGCACGGCGACGTGGGTGGCAGGCGCGTTGGTCTTGAAGCTGAACGAGCGGCGGGTGCAGCAGCGCAAATCCGCTGCGCAGTGACGGCTACTCTGCGGAGACTCCGCCGACCGGCTTGCCGATCGGGCCTGCCGGGCAGCCGTACACGATGTCGAGCGTGGCCGAGCCGGCGCTCTTGAGCTGGTCGCAGCTGGTGCCGTTGAACACGAGCGAGTTGGTGCCCGGGTCGTAGCTGGTGCCGTTGGCCGGATCCTGCGCCACGGCGACGCCGTTGATGTACGCGACGATGAGCGACGCGTCCGACGGCTTCATCGACAGCTGATAGGTGCACGACACGACGCCGTTGACGATCGCCTGGAAGGCGGTCTGCAGATCGGCGGTGTTGTTGACCTGGTAGTACTCGGTGGCGCCGGTGCGCGCGGTGTGGCCGGCCTCGGCCCAGCTGTTGAGCGCCGACGGATCCGACGCCGTGCCGTCGCCGATGCCGACGACGAAGGTGCGCACCGACGGCGTCTGCGCGTAGAGCTTGCCGATGGTCGTGGCCACCGACTTGACGTTGCCGCCGCAGTTCGGCTCGCCGTCGGTCATCAGCAGCACGTAGTTGGCCTTGGTGGCGTCGGCGAGGCCGGCGGCGCTGCCGAGCTCGGCCTGCAGCGTCTCGTCGGTGGGCGTGTTGCCGCCGATGGTCTGGTCGGTGAGCGTGGCCAGCTTGGCGAGGATCGGCTGCACGGTGTTGGCGCCGACGGCGATGTCGACCTGTCCCGGCGAGCAGGAGTCGTTCGCGTCGTGCGGGAAGACCGAGAGCCCCCACTGCGCGGCGCCCGAATATTGGCCGAGCAGCATGTTGACGGCGCCGGTGAGCGCGTCCCATTTCGACATCGTCGAGCCGCCGATGGCGTCCTTCATCGAGCCCGACTCGTCGACGGTCATCATGATGTTCGGCGACACCTGCGTGGCGGCGACGTTGAACGTCTGCTTGCCGCAGCCCATCGGCTCGCTGGTGCCGGCGCTGCCGTTGCCGCCGTTGTCTCCGTTGCCGCCGCTGCCGCCGGTGCCTGTACCCCCATGACCTGGGGCTGTTCCGAGGCACCCCGCGAGCAGGATCGTCGCGGCCAAAGCCAGTGTCTTGCGCATATATGCCCTCTCGCTGTGGCGCTAACGCAACAGACGCGCCAGCGGCCGCGTGACGCCAACTGCGCGGGATCGCACGCGGCCGCAGTGGGTCGACCTGGGGGCGTGCCCCCCACGCAGCCAGCGTCGCTTGACAGCGGCCGCTTTGCGCGCGGGACGGCGATCGTGCTATCGAGAGCGCTCGACGAATGCAGAACCCGTCGCATACCGATGCGCGGGTGGTCATCCTGGGCGGCGGCCTCACCGGGATCTCGACCGCCTTCCACCTTCGCCAACCGTGGCTGCTCGTCGAGAAGGAGACGCGCCTGGGCGGGCACGCGCGCACCGACGAGACGCGCGGCTTCCACTTCGACAAGACCGGACATTGGCTGCACCTGCGCGATCCGTACATGAAGCAGCTCGTCGCCGAGCTCTTGCCCGGCGAGCTCGTTCCCGTCGAGCGCAAGGCGCGCATCTTTTCGCACGGCGTGCTGACGCGCTATCCGTTCCAGGGCAACCTGCACGGGCTGCCACCGGAAATCGTGAGCGAGTGCCTCATTGATTTTGTGCGCGCGCACAACGACCCGCGCTCGACGGAGCCGGCCAAGAACTTCGAAGACTTTTGCCTGAAGAAGTTCGGCGCGGGGATCTCGCGCCACTTCATGATCCCGTACAACCAGAAGCTGTGGGGCGTGCACCCGCGCGAGATCACCGCCGAGTGGTGCTCGCGCTTCGTGCCCATTCCCAAGCTCGAGGACGTGATCAAGGGCGCCGTCGGCGACGTGCCGCCGGAGATTGGCTACAACGTCTCGTTCCTCTATCCGAAGTCGGGCGGCATCGAGACGCTGACACGGGCGCTGGTGGCGCGCCTTGCCGGCGGCGAGATCGCGCTGTCGACGCCCGTCGAGAAGGTGAATTTACGCGAGCGCACAATAATTATTGGCGGTGACACCATTTCGTGGCGCGCGCTGGTGGCGACGATTCCGCTGCCGGAGCTGGTGGCGCGGCTCGTCGACGCGCCCAAGGAGATCGAAGAGGCGGCGGCGAAACTTCGCTGCACGCCGGTCCGTTATCTGAACGTGGCCACCAAGAGCTCGCCCAACGCCGATTTCCATTGGATCTACGTTCCCGAAGAGAAGTTTCCCTTTTATCGCGTCGGCATCTACACCAACGCGGTGCCGGCGATGGCGCCGCCGGGACGCGGCTCGCTCTATGTCGAGCTCTCCGATCGCGGACCCATGCCGCGCGTCGACGACATCATGCCCGACGTGGCGCAGGCGCTCGCCGCCGCCGGCGCGATCAACGGCGCCGACGACGTGCTGTTCGCCGAAATCAAGGAATTGAAATACGCGTACGTGGTATTCGACGACAATTATTATTCGTGCGTAGACAAATTGATTAGATATTTCGAATCGAACGACGTCTATCCGCGCGGCCGCTACGGCTCGTGGATCTACAACGCCATGGAAGACTCGATCCTCGCCGGCCGCGACGTCGCGCACAGGCTCGACGCGTGAGCGCGGCCACGAAACCGGCGGAGGGCGCGCCCAACCTCTCGATCGTCATCCCCGTCTACAACGAGGAAGGCATCCTGCACTCGTCGGTGGTCGACCTCATCACGTCGCTCGACGAGCTCGGCTGGAGCTACGAGATCCTGCTCGCGGAGAATGGCTCGACCGATCGCACCGTCGCCCTCGGCGAAGAGCTGTCGAAGAAATATCCGCGCCTGTCGATCCATTCGCTCGGCGAGCCCAACTACGGCAAGGCGCTGCGCGAAGGGATCTTGCGCGCGCGCGGGCGCTTCGTCATCTGCGACGAGATCGATCTGTGCGACACCGACTTCTATCAGCGCGCGCTCGCCATCCTCGAGCACGACGCCGCCGACATGGTCGTGGGCTCGAAGGTCATGGAGGGCGCCGAAGATCGTCGTCCGTTCTTGCGCCACTCGGCCACGCTCGTCATCAACGGCATGTTGCGCGTGCTCGTGGGATTCCACGGCACCGACACGCACGGGCTCAAGGCCTTTCGCCGCGAGCGGCTCATCGCCACCGTCCAGCGCTGCAACCTCGAGCGCGATCTGTTCGCCTCGGAGTTCGTGATCCGCGCCGAGCGCGACGGCAAGCGCGTGCAGGAGATTCCCATCCACATCGTCGAGAAACGGCCGCCCTCGATCAACTTGTTCAAGCGCGTGCCGAAAGTTTTGCGCGACATCGCGCGGCTGACCTATATCATCCGCGTCAAAGGCTGACCCGGAGGGTCCTCATGCAGACCAAGTTGGCAGCAATCGGCGTCGCGCTCGTGCTCGCCTGCGCGGGCGGCGCGTTCGCGCGCAAGCCGAGCAAGTCGGACAAGAAGGAAAACAAGGAAGAGCTGGGCCACGCGGGCAAGACGCTGGCGACGGCGAACATCGAGGCCAAGAGCGGCAGCAAGCTCAAGGGCAAGGCGACGTTCAGCGCCGGCGACAAGGGCGCAGTCGCCTTGCGCATCGAAGTGTCGGACGCGCCGCCCGGCGAGCACGCGGTCCACATCCACGACAAGGGCGATTGCTCGTCGCCCGACGGCAAATCGGCCGGCGATCACTGGAACCCGACGCACATGGAGCACGGCAAGTGGGGCGCGACCGGCGACCACTTCCATCTCGGCGACATCGGCAACCTCACCGTCGGTCCCGACGGCAAGGGCACCGTCACGCTCGACACGACCAAGTGGACGGCCGGCGGTGGCGGCGTGAACGACGTCATCGGCCACGCCATCGTCGTGCACGGCGGCGTCGACGACTTCAAGACGCAGCCGTCGGGCAACGCCGGGCCGCGCATCGGCTGCGGCGTCATCACCAAGTAGCCGCACGAAGTAGCCGCGCCCCTCGTGTTATCTTCCGCGACGCTTGCGTACCTGTAGCGTCAGCGTCGATCTCGATCCCCTCAGCTGCTACTACGGCATCCACGGCCTCGGCGCGCCGCCGCGCGAGCTCGCCCATGTCGTGTTGCGGCGCGGGCTGCCGCGCTTCGCCGAGCTGTTCGCGCGCCGGCGCATCCACGCCACCTTCTTCGTCGTCGGCAGCGACGCGGCGGGGGACGTCGCGGGCAGTAAGCAGCTGGCGCAGCTCGCGCGCGATGGGCACGAGCTCGGCAACCACAGCCACACCCATCCGTACGAGCTGGCGCGCCTGCCGCGCGAGCGCATCGAAGAGGAAATTGTGCAGGCGCACAACGTCATTGGTGCGATCGCACAAAAAGCGCCGGTCGGGTTCCGCGCGCCCGGCTACGATCTGTCGGAGCGCGTGCTCGACGTGCTGATGGCGCAGGGCTACCGCTACGACTCATCGATCTTTCCGTCGTGGCCGTACTACATGGCCAAGGCGGGCGTGATGGCGATGATGTCGCTGGTGGGGCGGCGCTCGCGCTCGGTGCTCGGCGATCCGCGCGCGCTGTTGGCGCCGGCGCAGCCGTATCGTCCGGGCCGATCTCCATTCGCGCGCGGACAATCGACGATCGTCGAGCTGCCGGTGGCGACGACGCCGGGATTGCGCATGCCGGCGATCGGCAACTGGGCGCCCTACGTGTCGTTGCTCTCGTCGCCGACGGCCGTGCGCGCGCGCATCCTCGAGTCGATGCGGCGGCGCGAGTTCTTCAACCTCGAGCTGCACGGGATCGATCTCATTGGCGCCGAGGAGGACGGCATCCCCGCCGAGCTGGTGGCCAAGCAGCCCGACCTGCGCGTGCCGCTGCTGCACAAGCTGCGCGCGCTCGAGGCGACGCTCGATCGGCTCGCGCTCGACTATCGCTTCCTGCCGCTGTGCGACGTCGCCGCCGAGGTGCAGCGCGAGGGCGCCGTTGCCTGAGCTGCCGGAAGTCGAAGTCGCGCGACGAAATCTCGAGAAGTGGCTGAAGGGCGGCAAGCTCGTGCGCGTCGAGCTGTCGCCGCGCC
>DASXOU010000489.1:0-3895 GCA_036494045.1 Polyangia bacterium
GTGGTGTACGACTGCGGGCACAGGCTGGCGGTGATGACCGTGGTGCCGACGGCGAAGGCGCCGGTCACCGGCGGCACGCAGACGGCGATCGTCGTGCAGTCGGGATCGTCGCAGTCGATGTGGCCGTCGCAGTCGTTGTCGATGCCGTCGAAGCAGGCGTCGCCGGTCTCGGCGCCCGTCGGCACGCAGACCATGTCGGGCGGAAGCGGCGTGAGATCGGGCGGCGGCAGGAGATCGTCGCCGGCGTCGCCGACGCCGAGATCGCTGCCGCCGATCGCGGCCACCGACAGCGGCGCGACCTCGCAGTCGGCGGCGAGCGGCTGTGACGCCGAGCCCTTGCCGACGACGACGCCGGCGACGAGCGCGTCGACCTCGATGCCGATGGTGTGGCCGCGCGGATAGCCGTGCGGAAAAGTGACGACGAGGTTGCCGCTGCCGGCGCCGGTGGCGTGCGCGACGGTCGACTGCGCCGAGACGACGCCGTCGATCGAGAGCGTGACGTCGAAGCTGTCGGCGGCGGCGCTGGCGTCGTCGAGCGTGACGGCGACGACGAGCGTGCCCGAGTGGCAGCGATCGGCGATCGGCGAGCAGCCGACGGCCCCGAGGGCGACGACGGCCGCGAGGACGAGGACGACAGATCTCATTGGCAACACACTGTGTGCGCCATGGCCGCGTTGAAGCCGAGCTGGCCGCTCAGCGTCGCCGACGGCGCGCAGCCGCTGTTGACGATCTTGGCGCCTTGCAGGCCGTTCTCGCACTCGAGCCCCGAGATCGCGTGCGGCGTGCCGATGCACTGCTTGGAGTCGAAGAGATCGACCTGCGCGCTGGCGCAGCTGCCGATGGCGCTGCACGAGCACGCGCAGCTGCGACCGTCGCTGAACGAGGGGAACCAGTTGGCGCCGCCGCTGTAGGGCGACGGGCAAACCTGGTTCTCGCCGGCCATCGCGACGCACTGGTGGGTGCCGATGGGAACGCACGCCTGCGTGGCCGTGCAGCCGCCGGCGACGCCGACGACGGGCGCGGTCGTCGGGTTGCAATCGAGCATCGTCGGGATCGCCGGTGGCGACACCGGCGCGGCCGAGCCCGAGCCGCCGCAGGTGGCGCTGCCGCTGATGGCGCCGACGTTGAACGAGATGTAGTCCACGATATTCTCGCAGCCGGGGCCGTTGCCGACGGGGCGGTTGTCGCCGTTGAGCGTGTCGTCGGGGCAGCTCTCGCCGGTGAGCGTGGCGCTGCAGCCGCCGGGCGTGCAGGCGCAGCTCGACGCGCAGCCGCCGCCGGTGAGATCGGTGTTGCCGTAGGCGGGCGCGCCGCTCGAGCCCGTTGGACAGGCGCCGCTGGCCGGCTCTTGCGTGAGATAGGACCATCCGGTCGTCGCTGCCGGCACGCATTTGGCGACGGGGAAGCAGTCGGGATCGGCGCAGTCGGCGAGGCCGTCGCAGTCGTCGTCGATGCCGTTGAAGCAGAGCTCGACGCCGCCGCCGGGACAATAGAGGTCGGGCGGCGGCGGGCGCAGATCGGGCGGCGGCGCCAGATCGCCGGGCGGCGCCAGATCGTCGCCGCCGTCGAGCGGCGCGGGCAGATCGCCGGCGCCGCCGTCGACGTTGGCGGCGCTGACGGCGAGCGTGGTCGACTGGCAGCCGGCGCTGAGCGTGGCGCTGGCGCTGCCGGCGCCGACGACGCTGCCGCCGGCGAGCGCGGTGACGCTGACGCTGACCACGCTGCCCGTCGGGTAGCCGTGCGGAAACTGCACTTCGACGTTGCCGGCGACCTGGCCGGGCACATGCGCCAGCGTCGCCTCTTGCGGCGGTCCGCCGTCGAGCGCGACGTCGACGGTGAAGCTGTCGGCGGCGGCGGCGGCCGTGTCGAGCGAGACGGCGATGAGCAACGTGCCGGCGCGGCAGCGATCGACGATGGGTTGGCACGCCGCGCCGAGGCCGAGCGCGATCACGAGGGCGCGAGCGAAGGCGCGTCGCTCAATTGCCACTGACGGTCCCGAAGCTGGCGTTGGGCCCGGTGTGGCCGCGCGTGCCGACCGCGATGCCGACGGCGACGGCGGTGATGACGACGGCGGCGCCGCCACCGACGGCGACCCAGAACCACGGCCGCTTGACGAGCGGCTTTCGCGGCGGCGGCACCGTAGCGGTCAGCGTCGCGGCGCTGGGCGCAGTCGTCGTCTGCGCGCCGTTCGGCGTCTGCACGCCGGTCGGCGGCGCGGTCTTGGAGCGCTCGTCGGCGGCGATGGCCTCCTTGAGCTGATCGATCTGATGGCGCACGTCGTCGGCGTTGGGGATGCTGTCGCCGTAGAGACGGATGTAGTTCTGATAGAGCGTGAGCGCGCGCGTCTTGTTGTCCATGAAGCGGTACGCCTGCGCGGCGTTGTAGAGGAGCGCCGGATCGGCCTTGAGCTCGAACGCGCGCTCGAACAGCGGCGCCGCTTCGGCGTAGCGGCCGAGCGCGTAGAGCGCGCTGCCACGCTCGAAGAGCGCGCGCGGATCGTCGTCGGAGCCGGGCAGCGTCGGCTCGCCGGCCGCCGGCGCTGTCGTCGCCGGTGGCGCCGTCGTCGGTGGTGTCGTGGTCTCGGGCGGCGCCGCGGTCTGCGCTGCAGCAGTGCCGGCGATTGCCAGCGACAACGAAACCGCGAGCGCACAGGTGCGTCTTGTCTTCACGGAAGGAGCCCCCTGTCGCCCACGATGCTAACACGACGGCGGCGGCGGAATCAGCGGTGCGCATCGGCCGCGCGTGCGCCTCTTCGGCTGGCTGACGCCGTCGCAAGTGGGGTATAGAGGGACCATGTCGGAATCGAACCTGTCCGCCCGCGAAGCGCTGGCCCGCCTCGTCGAAGGCAACCGGCGCTACATGCAAAACGTCCGCAGCGTCGACTCGATGCTGAGCCACAGCCGCCGCGACGTGACCACGCAGCAGCCCGTCGCCATCGTGCTCGGCTGCTCCGATTCGCGCGCGCCCGCCGAGGTCGTGTTCGATCAGGGGCTCGGCGATCTGTTCGTCATCCGCGTCGCCGGCAACATCGTGGCGCCGTCGCAGGTCGGCTCGGTCGAGTTCGCCGCCGAGCGCTTCGGCACGCGCCTCGTCGTCGTCATGGGCCACTCGAGCTGCGGCGCCATCGAAGCCGCCATCGAGGCGGTGGCCAAGAAGAGCGGGCCGGCGTCGCGCAACCTCATGTCGATCGTCGATCGCGTGCGGCCGAGCATCGAGTCGCTGGTCGCCACCGAGCTGGCCAACGATCCGGTGCGGCTGCGCCGCGAAGCCATGCGCGCCAACGTGCGCACGTCGGTGAGCCACCTGCGCCACGGCTCGGAGATCATCGAGCGGCTCGCCGAACGCCACGGGCTGGCGGTGGTCGGCTGCGAGCTCGATCTGACGACGGGCGAGGTCGGCTTCTTCGACGGGCTTCCCGACTGATCCTGTCGAATCGGCGCACATGATAGGGTAGGGCTATCATGCGCTGGGCCCCGCATCCGGTCACGCTGCGTCAGCTTCAGTATCTGTGCGCGGTCGCCGAGACGCGCAGCTTCCGCCGCGCGGCGGCGCTGTGCCACGTGGCGCAGCCTTCGTTGTCGAGCCAGCTGGCGGCGGCGGAGCGCGCGCTCGGCGTGCGCGTGTTCGAGCGCGACCGCCGGCGAGTGCTTGTGACCGCCGCGGGCGCGGCGCTGCTCGAGCGGGCGCGCGCGCTCGTCGTCGCCGCCGACGATCTCGCCGACGCCGCGGCGCGGCTCGCCGATCCGTTCGCCGGCACGCTGCGCATCGGCGTCATTCCGACGATCGCGCCCTATCTTCTGCCCGCGATCGCGCCGGCGCTCAAGCGCGCGCTGCCCAAGCTGCGCGTCTTGTGGTCGGAGGACAAGACGGCGGCGCTGGCGGCGGCGCTGCACGC
>DASXOU010000490.1:0-9678 GCA_036494045.1 Polyangia bacterium
TGCCGGTCGGCGACAACGCCACCGACGAGGGGCGCCGCGCCAACCGTCGCATCGAGATCGTCGTCCAGCCGAACCTCAACGAGCTCCCCGGGATGGACGAGGTCACCAAGCCCGCGTCCTCGTAGCGCTTTGACGCGGCGCGGCGTGGGTCGCTTGACATTGGGTGCCGCAGGGGCTAAGTACACCCGAACTGCTTCGAGGACCCCGCTTTGAGTCCCCACGCGTTGGCTGAGCTGTCCAAGGTTCCTTCCCTGAAAGATCGCTGGGTTGCAATCGATCCGCGCGGCTCCACGCCCGATCGCGAGACCCCGCTTTCGGTCGCCCTGCAGTCGGGCGCCACCGTCGTCGACGCCGACGACGAGCTCGACGTCTTGTGCGCGCGCCTCAACGCCGCCAAGCTGACCTCGCTCACCATCGTCTTCGCCGGCTCCCCGGCGAAGGCCAACGACTAACCCGGCTATTTTTTCGTGGTCGTGGCCGCGCCGCCGTCGCTGGCGGGCGCGCGCTTGAACCAGTTGAACGCGAGATCGCGATCGACCTTGGGTCCGCCGTAGGGCGGAAAGCGCAGCCCTTCGACGACGTGCACGCAACAGTCGAGCACCGCTTGCGGCGCCGTCGCGTTGGCCGTGACCGCGCCGGTCTCGCCGCGCTGCTCGACCGTGTAATGCATCTTCACCAGGATCTCGCCCGGTGGCAGGCCGGCGCCGTCGAAGCACGCTTGCAGCTGCGGCATCGCGGCGTCGATGAGGGCCTTCCACTCCGCGGGCCGCGGGCCGCGCGGATCGTCGTTGAGCGTGCCGCCGTCGGGCAGGCGCGAGCGATCGACGCGCGGCGCGGTCGGCGTCGTCGTCGGCGGCGCGATCGGGTTGTCGCTCGCGCCGCTGCCCGCGATCGCCGGCGCGGACGTCGGCGCCGTCGCGCCCGGCGTGTCGCTCTCGTAGGTCGCCTCGACCTGTTTCCGTCGACAACCGCACGTCAACACGATCACGATCGTCAACGCGACACGCGTCATGTCTTCACCGTAAACGGCGCCGCCGCGACACGCAAATCCATTACGGCTGTGCTAGCCTTGCAATGCTTTGCTCATCTGCCCGACCTGCAAGACGCACTTCGAGGGCGAGGAGCACTTCTGTCCGCGTGACGGATCGCCCCTGGCCGACTCGGAGTCCGAGCGCGAGCTCGGCAGCGGTGGCCTGGCCCCCGATCCGACCGCCGATCGCCTGCTCGGTCGCGTGCTTGGCGGACGATATCGCCTCTTGGCGCGCCTCGGCCAGGGCGGCATGGGCACCGTGTACCGGGCCACCCACACGCTCATGGACAAGCCGGTGGCGGTCAAGATCCTGCGCGGCGAGCTCGCCACCGACGCCGAAGCGGTCGCCCGCTTTCACCGCGAGGCGCGCTCGGCCTCACGGCTCGACCACGATCATTGCATCCGCGTCACCGACTTCGGTCAGTCGGACGATGGCCTTCTCTTTTTGGTCATGGAGCTCCTCGACGGCCACTCGCTCTCGCACATCACGCGGCGCGGGCCCGTGCCGGCGGCGCGCGCGGCCGCCATCGGCGTCGCCATCGCCGAGGCGCTCCAGCACGCGCATGACGCCGGCATCATCCATCGCGATCTCAAGCCCGACAACGTCTTCCTCGCGCGCCGCAACAAGGGGCGCGAGATCGTCAAGGTGCTCGACTTCGGGCTGGCGAAATTGGCGTCGGACTCGGCGATCGGCCCGTCGATCACGCGCGACGGCACGGTCTTCGGCACGCCCGAGTACATGGCGCCCGAGCAGGCCGAGGGCGAAAAGCTCGACGGGCGCACCGACGTCTACGCGCTCGGCGTGATCCTCTATCAGCTGGTCTGCGGCGAGGTGCCGTTCAAGTCGACGAACTTCGTCGCGCTCCTGACCAAGCAGGTGTCGGAGGAGCCGACGCCGCCGCGCGATCGCCGGCCCGATCTCGAGATCCCGCCCGGGCTCGAGCTCATCATCATGAAGTGCCTGGCCAAGCGGCGCGACGATCGCTACGGCGTCGCCGGCGAGATCGCCGACGCGCTCGAGCCGTTCGCCGCCTCGGACACGTCGCAGTCGATCGTGCTGCCGACGCGGGAGATCGGCCATTCGGGCGCGATGGCGCAGCTCGGCGCCGTCGATCTCTCGGCCACGCGCGACATGGCGCAGCCGACGCCGTATCCCGACGGCAGCGGCGAGAGCATGACCGAGTCACAGCTGCGCGGCGAGTTCGTGCCGCGCAGCTTCGGGCGCAACGTCGCGCTCGGGCTCGGCGGCGTCGCGTTGGTCGCGGCCGCTTTCGCCTTCGTGTTCATGGGCCGCGCGCGCCGTCACGTGATGCCGTCGACGCCGCAGGCCGCCGCCGCCGAGCCGCCGCTGGTGCAGGGCAAGCGCCTCTTGGCCGAGGGCGATCTCGACGGCGCCGACAAAGTCCTGCGCACCGCGCGCGAGTCGACCGACTCGTCGGAGCTGCAAGAGGCGATGTCGGAAGTCGCCGAGCAGCTCGGCAACCGGCTCGGCGCGCTCGCGCACATGCATCGCGCCATCAAGCTCGCTCCCGACGACGCCGAGCCGCGCGCCCGGCTCGGGGCGCTGCTGTTGCGCCTGGGCCAACCGGCCGAAGCGTGCCGCCAGGCGCGACGGGCGCTCTCGCTCGACGCCGGGCCACGCAGCTCGTCGGCCCGCGCCGTCATCAGTCACGCGAAGTGCAAGGAGACTCCATGATGAAGTCGACTTCGATCGGAACTGCGCTGGTCGCGCTCGTGGCCTTCGGCGCGACCGCACGGGCATCGAACTACGCGCTCGAGGAGATCCCGCAGGCGATCCCCGCCGCCGACGCCGCCAGGCTCAAGGCCCAAGGCGTCGGCACCACCTTCCAGCTGCTCGAGAAGGCCGGCGACACAAAGGCGCGAAAGGAGCTGGCCAAGGCGGCCAAGATCCCCGAAAAGACGCTCGACGGCTGGGTGCAGATGGCCGACGTCATGCGCGTCAAGGGCGTGGGGCCGGACGTCACACGGCTCCTGGCCGCGTGCGGGGTCCACACGGTCGCGCAGCTCAAAACCCAAGACGCGACGAAGCTTAACGATGAGATCATGAAAGCGAATTCGAAGTCGCACCTCAGCGAAAATCCGCCCTCGGTCGAGCATCTGCAGGCCTGGATCGCCCAAGCCCAAACCCTTCCGATCGTCCTTCATTAATAGGACGTTCTGCGATACGATGGCCGGCGATCCAATGGAGATGAGCTTCGACGGTCCCGGCCGTGGGGCCCAGCCAGCCGGGGGTATGACCGGCGCGCGGCTGGCTAACGGCGTCCGCCTCAATGATCGCTACGAGATCGAGGAGTTTCTCGGGCGAACCCCATACGGCGAGAGCTACCGCGCGCGCGATCTGGCGTCCGGGCAGCTGGTCGCGATCAAGGCGCTCAATCCGTCGCTGATCGCCGACGCCGCGACGATGGAGCGGCTGACGCGCGAGGTGCAGATCGCGTCGCAGCTCGATCACAAGAACATCGCGACCACGTACGGGTTCTTCGGCGCGCAGGTCGGCGCCGATCCGGTCGCCTATCTGGCGTGCGAGTTCGTCGACGGACAGACGCTGCGCGACATGCTCGAGAAGAAGCGCGCGTCAGGGCGCGCCTTCTCGTTGAAGGGCGCGTACAACGTCATCGCGCACTTGTGCAACGCGCTCGTCTACGCGCACGGCGTGACGGTGCACGGCGGGCTGACGCCCGATTCAGTGATGGTGAATAGCGCCGGACGCGTCAAGCTCACCGACTTCGGGCTGGCGCGCACGTTGAAGCCGCTCGACAACTTCCGCGCGCAAGTCGCCGCGGGGACGATGGCGGCGCTGGCGCCGGAGATGATGCAGTCGCCGGAGTCGGCCGACGCGCGCGCCGATCTGTACTCGGTCGGCGTGATCCTGTTCGAGCTGCTCACCGGGCGCACGCCGGCCGATTCGTTCGAGCGGCCGAGCGTGGCCGCGCCGGGCGTGCCGCCGGCGGTCGATCCGGTCGTCGAGCTGTGCTTGAAGCCATCGCCCGACGAGCGTTACGCCGACGCGCAGGCGTTGAAAGAGGCGCTGCAGTCGGCGCTGGCCGCGGATCTCGCGGGGCCGAACGCGCAGGCGGCGGCCGCGATCGCGATGCCGCCGGGCGCGGCGCCGCAGCCGCGCGCGCCCAAGCAGCCGATGCCGATGGTGAACACGCCGACGCCGCCGCCGAAGCCCGCGATGTCGTCGGCGCCCAAGACGCCACCGCCGCGTCCGCAGGCGCCGCCGCAGCAGCCGCAGCAACCGATGGCCTCGGCGCCGCCGCCGCAGGCCGCGCCGCAGCAGCCGCGTGCCTCCTCGCGCCCGTCGCTGGAGCAGGCGGCGGTACCGAAGTCGTTCAACGTCGACGCCGCGCTCTCCGCCGTCGACGACACGCACGAGCGCTGGCTCATCCAGAAGGACAAGCTCGACTTCGGCCCGTTCTCGATGAAGGACGTCCGCTCGCAGATCGAGCAGGGCAAGATCAAGGGCGAGCACGTCATCATCGACACCGAGAACGGCCAGCGCCAGCACGTTCGCGATCACGCGCAGCTCCGGCAGATCGTGATGGAGGCCGAGGCGCGCCTCGGCGAGCAGGAGCGCCTCGACAAGGAAGCGCACGACCGCTCGAAGTTCCGCGGGCGCATGGTCACGATCTTCGCGGTCGTCGGCATCGCGGTGCTGGCGCTCGGCGGCGGCGCCTTCTGGTACGCCAAAAAGCACGGCGCCTTCGAGACCAAGGTGGTCAAGCAGGTCGTGCACGACAGCGAGTACGACTTCATGAAGGGCGTCGAGATCTCGATGAAGGTCGATCCGCCGGCGCCCAAGCCGCATCGTCCGTCGTCGTCGCCGCACAAGGGCAAGAACGGCAAGAACGAGTTCAGCGACGTCACCAACCTCGGCGACGCATCCGGCGACGGCGGCGACGAGACGCTCGATCAAGCGGTCGTGCAGCGCGTGATGACGCAGAACTTCCGCGTGCTGGTCGGCTGCATCGCCGAGGAGCGGCGGCGCAACTCGTCGCTGCGCAACGTCGACATGGACTTCATCATCAAGGGCTCGGGCCAGGTGTCGGCGGTCAAGGTCAACGGCTCGACGACGTCGTCGATGGCGTCGTGCATGTACGGCAAGATGCAGGCGGTCACCTTCCCCAAGTTCAATGGCTCGAAGACCCACGCCTCATTCTCGCTGGCCCTGAAGTAACACCATGCGCATTCGCGATCGGCCCAAGGCGGGAGCGTGGCTCGGCTTCGCCTTGAGCGTGCTGTTCGCGGGCACGATGGTGCCGCTGACCACGTTCGACCTGTGGTCGGGGCCGGCGGTGGACGCGGCCGGCCGCGCGGTGTTCACGGTGCGGTTGCCGGAGACGTCGCTGTGGCACGACACGCTCGTCGGCACGCGCATCGAGCACCGGCGCATCGTGGTCGCGCGCGGCGACAAGGTCGAGCCCGGCGACAAGCGGCTCGTCGACGCGTACGAGGTCGGGCGGCGGCCGCCGTCGTTGGGCCTGCTGCTCGGCCTCGGCATCGCGTACTTCATGCTCGGGATGCTCTTGACGTCGTACCTGCGCAACTTCGGATATCGCGGGCGGCGGCTGCGCACGCAGCTGACGATGCTCGGATGTCTCGTCGCCGCGGCGGCGCTGTACAAGACGTATCTCTTGCTGACGCCGTTCAGCCCCTATTGGCTGCCGATCGGCGCCTTCTCGATCGCGGTGGCCGTGCATCATGACCGGCAGGTCGCGTTCGCCGGCACCGTCGCGCTCTCCTTTCTCGTCGGATCCTTGATTCCGTTCGACCTCGGGCTGGCGATGGTGCTCCTGCTGCAAGGGTTCGGCGCGATCATGTTCCTGACGCGGCCGCGCAAGTCGTGGGGCCTGGTCGCGGCGGGGTTCTGCGGCGGCCTTCTGGCGGGCGTCGGCTATCTCGCGCTCTATTTTCTCGTGCGCGGGCGGCTGCCCGACGAGGACACGACGTCGATCGTGTCGTCGGGGATCATCGGCGCCGTCGGTGGCGGGCTGGCCGCCGGCCTCATTGCCGTCGCGGTGGCGCCGCTGTTCGAGCGCGCGCTCGGCGAGGTGCCGCGCGGGAAGCTCGTGGAGCTGACCGATCTGAACAATCCGCTCCTCAAGCGCATCGCCGAAAAAGCGCCGGGCACGTGGGCGCACTCGTTGGCGATGGCGAACATGGCGGAGCTGGCGGCGACCGCGATCGGCGCCAATGCGCTGCTGACGCGCGTGGGCGCGTACTACCACGATCTCGGAAAGTCGTCGGCGCCGCAGTACTACATCGAGAACCTGCACGCGGGCGAGCCGTCGCCGCACGACTCGCTCGATCCCGACGTCTCGGCCGACGCCATCTTCGCGCACTGCACCGAGGGCGTGCGTCTCGGGCGCGCGGCCGGGATTCCCGATCCGGTGCTCGACTTCATGCACATGCACCACGGCAATGGGCTGCTCGAATATTTCTGGCACAAGAACGAGCAGCTCGGGAATCCCAAGCGGCTCTCGGAGAAGGCGTTCCGCTATCCGGGGCTGCCGCCGCAGACGAAGGAGACGGGGATCCTCGCCATCTGCGACGCGGTCGAGGCCGCGTCGCGCACGCTCAAGTCGCCGAGCGAGCGCGACCTGTCGTCGCTGGTGCAGCGCATCGTGTTCGGGAAATTGCGGCTCGGGCAGCTCGATCAGTCGGGGCTGACGTCGTCGGATTTAAAGGCATTGTGCAACTCGCTCGTCGACACGCTCAAGAGCTCGTTTCACGTGCGCATCGAATATCCGTGGCAGAAGGAAGAGCGCGCGGCGAAGAAAGCGGCCGACGGCGAGGCGGCTGCGGAGCCCGCGCCGCAGGCGACGCCCGCATCGGGTGAGCGCGCCGTCGAGCCGGCGAGCATCACGCAGCGCATCTTGATCGAGGAGCGGCTCGACTCGGCTGACGAGCCGCGGCCGCGTCCCGTCGAGAAACCGGCCGCGAAGGGCTAGGCTTTGAAGAAGCCGGCGCCGGCGTGCTTGCTGCGCGCCTCGGGGCCGCCGAAGCGGAAGCCGACGACTTGATCGGCGCCGAAGTAGAAGCGCTCGGCCTTGTGCGTGACGAACACGATCTCCGCCGACAGCTCGACGCGCATGATGCGCGGAATCTGCAGCACCTCCTGCCCGAGCGCGACGTAGGCGGTGGCGTCGACCTCCTCGGGGATGACGAAGGCGTTACCGTCCTTCTTCACTTGCGGGGCGCTCTGCAGGATCTTGTCGATGGCAAGCGGCATAGAGGCACAATAAGTCCGATCGCCGCGCGCGTCCAGCGGCGCGGCTCGTGGCCGGCGGACGCGGCCTGGCCGGCGTCGCGCGCCCAAGGCCGCGGTGCACGCGCGTTTGCGCCGTGGCGATCGCGCTCGGCGGCGCCGTATGCGCCCGGGCGAATCTGAATCGCGCTCAGCGGCGTGGGACGGGGCTTTGCGCGCGCGCAGCGGCGCGAGTGCGCGTCATCATTTGCGGCGGCCGGCGATTTCCACAGGCTGTGGATGCGCGTGTGAAAAACTTTTGAACCTTCCTGCGCCGCGGACAAACGCCGAAGATCTCCGCGCAATCGCGCGGACGCGAAACTGTGGACAATCGGTGAGCCGCTTGCCACGGTCGAGCGACGTGCGTAGTGTCGTCTTCGTCGGGCGGTACGACGACGAACCAGGAACCTCGAAAGGGGATCGCAGTCTCGAAAGAGAAGGCGACCTCCGACGGCGAAGCAGACTCTGGAGCGCCGCTGCGAGCGACTTCGGCCGCGAGCAGAAAAGCGCAGGAGAGGTGGCGCGCAAGCGTCCATCGCCGACGGTAGGCAAGCCCCTCGGGAGGAGACGTCGAACGGCGGCCAGCGCGCGGGCTAACTACCCGCGTGTGACGTCGACGGGCGGCGAAGGTTCCCACGCGCCACGCTGAAAATGCGCGGAGGCGTGGGGGCTCGGAAACCCAGGAGAGGCGCCCGTGGAGGCGGGCAAGGCGACTCGGCACGAACCCTGAAGAAGGCTGAACCGCGAGAGAGGATCGCCGATCGGTCGCACGATCGGACGAGGGACGACGAGGGAAGACCGCGAAGCGCGCGTGGACGCCGGCGCAACACCGGTGAAAGCCAAGCGCAGGGCGGGAGCGGCGAACCCATGAGCCGCTACTTCTCGTCACGCGAAGACTCTGTGGCGGACGGTAACTTCACGAGGGGCACGGCAGCGAGCGGGCGACCGCGCGCGACCGGCCGGGCACGCTGAAGTCTCTGGAGGGACGGTTCGTCGTCGTAGCGCGCCGACGTATTGGACTCACACGCGCTTGTACTTCTCGGTAGTTCGCTTCGGTTGTCCAATCGCTGCAACAAAATCTGCAACATGCTAGACGGCTTTGAGCTTCGCAGGCGCCAGCGGCGCGCGCAGGCCCGCCGAGAACTTCGGAATCACCACGTGGTCGTAGTGCTCCTCGGTGGTCGTGACCGAGTGATGGCCGATCGCTTTGCTGACTTCTGGCATCGCGCCAGGCGTGCGGCTCAGGTTGCGCGTGACCATGGAATGGCGCGTCGCTTCGTACTGCGTGTGCTTGATCCGTAGCGTCTCAGCGGCCACGCGCCACTCGTCCTCGGCGTACTGCTTGAGCGTGCTACGCGTCCATTGCGGCGCGAAAATGAAGTCATCGGGGCCCGCACCTTCGGCGCGGCGACGCTCGAGGATGGCGCCAAGCATCGTGTCGAAGTCATCGGGCTGTGGCGCCCACTTCGGCTTAGACGGACCCGCCTTCGTGCGCTTGTCCTCCTTGAGCGGTCCCGCGTCGCTGTAGCGCACGCGGATGACGGGACTCCCCTCCTCGTCTGTGTGGCCAACGTCGCTCATGCGCAGACCGCGCACTTCGCCTGGACGCATGCCGCTGCGATTGCCGAGGTAGAACATCTCGCGATACGGCGACGCGAGCGCACTTAGGAGCGCGCGCACCGTGTTGTCGTCGGAGATCCAGGGCCGCTCGGCACTCTTGGACGCGCCTTGCGGGCGCTTGCCGTTCGGCACCATGCGGCACGGGTTCACGTCGGTGTGACCGCGCTCGATAGCCCATGAGAAGAAACGCGACAGCAGATTGAATAGCTGGCGCATCGTTCCCTCTGACAGCCGCTCGCGTTCAGGGACCGCGCGCAGCTCGTCGATCCATCCCATGACGATGGGCAACGTGATCTCGCGGATACGCATCGCCTTGAACTTCGGCTCTAGGTGGTGGTGATAGCGGCTGCGATCGTTCTTGAAGTCGCGGGTCGTGAGCGACTTGATCCAGGTGTTCATGAGCTCGCCGGCCATAGGCATGTGGCGCGGGTCGGGCTTGCCGGCGTCGACGTCAGCCTGGAACTTGTCGATCCACTTCTGCGCCGTCCGCTTGTCGATGCGGTGCGCGTCGGGAATCGCGATCTGACGCCACTTGCCGGCGCCATCCTTGTACAGCCCATAGAGCAGCGGCGCGCCCTTGGTGCCGCGATTGATGACGCTAGCCACGGCGGGCCGCCTTGCGCACGCGCTTGCCTGCGAGCGGCACGACGTCGGCCGGCTCGATGTCCGGCGTTGCCTGCGCCTCTTCGGCGATCGATGCCGCGAGGGCATACAGCCCGTCGGTGGCCCGATCGAGACACTGATCGACCACCATCAA
>DASXOU010000491.1:0-4631 GCA_036494045.1 Polyangia bacterium
AGCGGCGACGGCGCCGTCGTCACCACGCGCACCAGCGAAGACGACGAAGGCAAGAAGGTCCGCGTCACGCGCACGCGCTATCGCTTCGACGGCCACGTCTACGCCGACGTATCAAAGCGAGCCGGCACCCGCTCAAAATGAGCCGGTCGCCGTCGGGCCGACGTGGCGAACCGTGCACTTGCGGCTGGCGCGGCGCTTGCTCTTCGGCGCTGCACTCGGAGGAGACCATGCTACGAACCGTCGTCATCGCCCTCGCAATCGCCGCCGCGCCCTCGTTGGCGCACGCCGCCGACTACACCGTCGATCCCGCGCACTCGACCGCCAGCTTCACCGTCAAGCACATGATGGTGTCGACGGTGCGCGGCGAGTTCGGCAAGATCGCGGGCACCGCCTCGTGGACGAAGCCCGATTTTTCCGACGCCCAGGTCGACATCACCATCGACGCCACCAGCGTCGACACGCGTGAGCCCAAGCGCGACGCGCATCTGAAGTCGCCCGACTTCTTCGACGTGGCGAAGTTCCCGACGCTGACGTTCAAGTCGAGGCGCGTGTCGCGCGGCAAGACGCACGGTCACCTGACGCTCGTCGGCGATCTGACGATCCACGGCGTCACCAAGGAGGTCACGTTCGACGTGACCGGCCCGTCGCAGGAGATGAAGTCGCCGTTCGGCACGCTCGCCGTCGGCGCCGAGGCGACGACACACATCAACCGGAAGGACTTCGGGCTCACCTGGAACAAGGCGCTCGAGGCCGGCGGCGTGCTCGTGTCGGAGAACGTCGATATCGACGTGAACCTGGAATTGTCGCGGCAGCCGCCGGTGAAGGCGGAGCGGTAGCGGCGTCGGGGCCGGGCCGACCGCGGCTACTGCACGCGCTCGTTGGTGTCGGTGATGCCGACCTTGAAGTGGAACTGCGACGGGAAGGGCTTGGCGACCGTCACGACCGGGAACTTCGTCTTCAGGATCACATCCTGCACGCAGCTCTCGAACGAGCCATCCTTCGCGTTCGAATGGATGATCGTCGGCGCGTACGCCTGTCCCGTGTTGTACAGGTAGTAGGAGACGTCGCCCTTGGCGCTGAAGTCGACGCCGAGGAACTTGTCGCCGCAGGCCTTGATCTCGTCCTGCATGCTCGTTGACAGCGGCTGCATCAACACGGCGAAGTCATCGGGCGCCTTGGCCGGAGTCGCGCTCTGCCCGGGCGGGACGAACTCCCAGACCGTGCCCACCGACGGGCCGGGCAACGGCGTCACCGTCACCTTGTTGCTGGTGTCGACGATGCACTGCTTCATCGGCTCGGGGCCTTCCCACTTCATGGCGTCGATCTTGAGCTTGCCCGCGGCGTCGGCGCTGACGGCGAAGACGCCGCCCTTGCCTGGATCTTCGCCGGCCTTGACCTTCATGCAATCCATCGCGGTCTTGGCGGCGTCCTGGATCTCGGTCTGGCGCTTCTGCACGGCCGATTCGCCCTGGAACGGCGCGCTCGAGCCCTTGCCGCTCGAGCCGGTGGTGGCACACGCAGCGAAAAACAGAGCGGGGATGACCAGTGAAGTTTTCATGGCCGCGGTCTTATCAGATGCGGCGTGGGTTTGAAAAGGGGGGTGGCGTCAGTCGCCCATGACGCGGGACAAGGCGACGCGCTGAATGGCGAGCTCGTACTGCGCGCGCGCCAGGTTCAGCCGCGCGGTGGTCAGCGCCGACTGCGACTCGAGGAGGTCGGTGGTCGTCGCCGAGCCGGCCTGCACCAGCGCCTGGGTCACGCGATAGGCCTCCTGCGCCGACGAGATCGCCTGCTGCGCGACGTCGACCGAGACGGCGAACGCCTCGGTGTTGGCGCGCGCGTTGGTCACTTCGACGGCGACCTGGCGGCGCTCGTTCTCGGCGT
Source organism: Polyangia bacterium (assembly GCA_036494045.1). GTDB lineage: Bacteria > Myxococcota_A > Polyangia > Palsa-1104 > Palsa-1104 > JAQBQH01. Next base: position 1,885 of record DASXOU010000491.1, read on the forward strand.
CGATGGCCGACGCTTCGGCCTGCCGCGCGGCGGCGCGCGCCTGGAAGAAGGTCGCGCCCCATTCCCAGATCGCCCAATTCGCCTTGACGCCGACGAACCATTGGTTGGCCGGCGCGAACAGCTGGCCGTCGGTGCGCACGAACGCGCCTTCGGCGTCGACCTCGGGCAGGAGCGACAGGTAGCGCGCCGAGCGGTTGTGCTCGGCCGATTTTTCGGCGAGGCGCGCCTGCACCACTTCGGGACGCTTCTTGAGCGCCTCGTGCGTCGCCGACGCGGCGTCGGGCAGCGTGGTCGCGCCGCGCGCGAGCAGCGACGTCGGCTCTTCGAACTCCACGTCGGCGTCGACGGTGAGCCCGATGGCGTCGAGGAGGTTGGCGCGCGCCACCAGGCCCTGGGCGTGCGCCGCGATCTGCTGCTGGCGCGCGTTGGCGTGCGCCACCGTCACGCGCAGAAGATCCGCGTTGGTGATGACGCCGGCCTTGAGGCGCGCCTCGTTGACCTTGACCTGATCGGCGAGCTCGGCCACCGATGCCGCGGCGATCTGCTCGAGCGCGCGCGCCTCGAAGTACTGCAGGTAGCCGCTCCGCACAGCCTGCACGATCGTCGCCTGCGAGACCTTGACGCCGGCGTCGACGGAGCCGGCGTTGGCGCGCTGCGACGCGTAGTCGTAGCCGCTGTGCAGAAGCCCGACGATCGGCTGATCGACCGACGCGACGAAGCTGTTGGTGTCCTGCTTGCGCGCGACGATGGGCGGGCCGGCGAACAGCGGCGAGAGCAGGGTGCTGATGGCGCCGGTTTGCGCCGCGGTGAAGCCGCTCGAGGTGAACAGCGAGGTCGGGAACGCCTGCGCCGCCGGCAGATCCTGCGGGCACTGTGCGCCGCCGGCGAAGTTGGCGAAGCTGATGGCGGCGCCGCAGTTCCAGTGCTGGAACTCCTCGCTCAAGTGGACGCTGGGCAAGAGGCGCGCGCCGGTGGCGAGCGCTTGATCATGGCTCGATCCGGCGCGTTTCTCGACGGAGGCGAGCCTCAGGTTGCCCTTGAGCGCCATCTGCACCGCCTGGTCGACGGTGATTTTCTCAGCGGCAAATGATGCAGTCGCACAACAAAGCGCTGCCGCTCCGAACACGAAATTGTGCAGTCGCATCACGGGTCCTCAGTTGACGTGAACGGTCACGTCGACCGACATGCCCGCGCGCAGCGGGACGTCGGGTTGCTTGGTCCAGGCAATTCGCACGGGAACGCGTTGCACGACCTTCACGAAGTTGCCCGACGCGTTGTCGGCGGGCAAAAGCGAGAAGCTGGAGCCGGTGCCGCCCGACAAGCTCTCGACGGTGGCTTCGATCGTCTTGCCCGGATAGGCGTCGATCTTCACGTCCGCCTTCTGCCCCGCCTTCATCTTGCCGATCTGGGTCTCCTTGAAGTTGGCGAGGATGTACGTCTGCGTCGGAACCAGCTCGATCACCGGCGAGCCGACCGCGACGAGCTGCCCTTCGTGCACCGTCAGCTTCGACGCGATGCCGTCGGCGGGCGCCTTGACCGCGGTGTAGCCGAGCTGCAGCCGCGCCAGCTCGAGCTGCGCCTCGGCCGACTTGACGCGCGCGTGTGCCAGATCGGCGTTGGCGCGCGCGGCGGCGATCTGCGCTTCGATGGGCGAGCTCTGGCTCAAGCGGCCGCGCATTTCGCCGACGCGCTCCTCGGCGCCCTTGCGCCCCTCTTCGGCCACCGCGACCATCGCCTTGGCCTGCGCCAGCGCGGCGACGGCGGAGTCATTGGCCGCCTGCGCGTTGTCGACGCGCTCTTGCGGCACGGCGTTGGCCGCCTTGAGCTCCTTGGCGCGCGAGAGATCGAGCTCGGCCTTGTGCGCATCGGCCTGCGCGCGCAACAGCGACGCGCGCGCCGACTGCAGCTGCGCCTCGGCCGAGCCCACCGACACCGTCGAGCCGGCGAGCGCGGCGCGCGCCGACGAGAAACCGCCCTTGGAGCCGGCGGTGGTCACCGCGACCTGCGCGTCGGCGGCGGCGGCCTGCGCCTCTTGCGACGCGAGATCCGCTTCCTCTTGCTTGACGCGCGCGGCGTAGTCGGCCGGATCGATCTCGGCGACGACGTCGCCTTTGTGCACGAGCTGGTTCTCGATCACGTTGACGCGCACGATCTGTCCGGCGACGCGCGTGCCGACGGGCACCATGTCGGCGGCGATCTGCGCGTCGTCGGTGCCTTCCTCGCCCATCGTCATGAGCAAGTAGCCGCCGATCGCCACCAGCATCACGCCGACGATGACGCCGACGATGACGAATGGACGCCGCTTGTTCTTGGGCGGCTCGTCGTCGACGGCGACGGTCGGGTTGGGCACCCGGGTCGCCTCCGCGAGACGGGCGTCGCGCGGAACCGGCTCGAGGCGGGGTTTCGATTCGTTGGTTTCCATCTTCACATCTCCACGTGAACTTCGGGCTTGGGAGCACCGGGCGCGCCGGCGACGCGCTCGGGCGCCTTCAACCAATAGAGCAGCGGCATCACGAACAAGAACGCGATGCCGGCGGCGAGGAACATTTTTTCGAACGTCATCACCATCGCCTGGCGCGCCACGATGCCGCCGATGGTGCGCTGCGCGGCCATCATCGCCGACGACGGATCCATGCCCTTGCCGATGAACAGGGCGGTCAGGCCGTGGAGCCGCTGCGCGACCTCGGGCCGCCCGGCGGTGATGTGCGCGCCGATGGCCGCCTTGATCTGCACCGGGTAGCGCGACA
>DASXOU010000492.1:0-3839 GCA_036494045.1 Polyangia bacterium
CCGCTTGCTGAACGAGGCGCTGGCCACCGAGATCGTCTGCGTGCTGCGCGACCGCCGCCACTACTTCATGGCCAGCGGCATTCACGCGCAGGCGGTGGCGCAAGAGTTCCTGGAGCACTCCAACGAGGAGCAGGGCCACGCCGATCAGATCGCCGAGCGCATCACGCAGCTCGACGGCGAGCCCAACTTCAACCCCGAAGGCATGCTCACGCGCAGCCACTCGGAGTACGTCGAGGGCGCGTCGCTGGTCGACATGATCAAGGAAGACCTCGTCGCCGAGCGCATCGCGATCGAGAGCTACTCGGAGATGATCCGCTTCTTCGGCGACGGCGATCCGACGTCGCGGCGCATGATGGAGGAGATCCTGGCCAAGGAAGAAGAGCACGCCAACGACATGGCCGATCTACTGCGGCGCGTGGACGCCGCGCAGCAACACTAAGGCTCGCGCGTCGTCGGCAGCTTCTCCGCGTTCCACGCGGTCATCCCGCCCTGCAGCACGCGCACGGTCAGGCCCTGCTGCGCCCATAGCTGCGCCGCTTGCATCGCGCGTCCGCCCATCTTGCAGATCGAGACGATCTCGCGCGTCTCGCCTTTGACCTTGGCCAGGCTCGCCGGCACGGTGCCGAGCGGGATCAGCTCGGCGCCGGCGATGTGGCCGAGCTCGCCAATCCATTCGGCCGGCTCGCGCACGTCGATGAGGCGCGGCGGGTTGGGCCCGTCGAGGAGTTGTTTCAGCTGTTGCGCGTTGATCGCGGTGGGTGGCGCCATGGCGCCGTTTTAGCAGAAGCGCGCGCTCAGTGCAGCAGGCGATCGGTCGCGGCCAGCGCCAGGAGCGCGGCGAGCAGCGCCGCCGCCGTCGGCAAGAGCGCCAGGCGCGTGTAGCGCGCCCAGCCGACGCGCACGCCGCGGCGCGCGAGCATGTCGAGCCATAGCAGCGTCGCCAGCGAGCCGAGCGGCGTCAGCTTCGAGCCCACGTTGGCGCCGAGGAGCGCGGCGTAGGGCAGCGTCGTCGGGCGTAGGTCGTGCGTGAGCGTGCCGAGGTGGCGCAACGCCAGGAGCGCGACCAGGAACACCGGCAGGTTGTTGACGGCGCCCGAGAGCAGCGCCAGCGACGCGCCGGCGATGATCAGCGCCGGCACCAGCGCGCGTCCGCCCGGATCGAGGAGCTCGGCGAGCCAGCGCGCGGCGCCGGCGTTCCCGAGCGCGTAGACGACGACGAACAGCGCCACCGCGAACACGACGATGCCCCACGGCTGACGGGCGAGGATGGCGCGCGCCTCGACCGCGTCACGCCAGGTCTCCCACGCGAGCAAACCGCCGCCGACGGCGAGCACGACGGCGCCAAGCGGCAGCCGTACCACCGTCGCCGCCGCGTAGCCGAACGACAGGAGCGCCAGCGCGATGAAGGTGGCGCGCTCGGAGCCGCGCGAAAACGGCGGCGGCGCGCCCAGCGCGGCGACCTCGAAGCGGCGCGGCAGATCGCGGCCGAGATCGATCCACAAGACCGCGGTGCCGACGGCGAACAGCGCCAGCGTCGGCAGGATCATGTGCGCGGCGAACGCGCCGGCGTTGAGCCGCAGGGCGTCGACCATGAGGATGTTGGTCAGGTTCGACGTCGGCAACAGCGTCGACAGCGCGTCGCACAGAAAGCCGACCGCGAACAGGTAGGCCAGCGCCTGCGCCTCGGTGAACGCGAGCGTGGCGGCGAGCTCGGCGACGATCGGCGTCAGGATCAAGATGGCGCCGTCGTTCGCGAGCAGCGTCGCCGCGCCGGCGGTGAGCAGCGCCAGGCCGACGAACAGCCGCCGCCCGTCGCCGCGCGCCGACCGCGCGATCGCATGCGCCGCCGCGCGAAACGCGCCGTTGGCCTCGAGCGTCGCCGAAAGCAGCATGAGCCCGACGAGCGCCAGCGTCGCGTTCCACGTTAGCCCGAGCACGCGCACCACGTCGCGCAGCGAGACGAGATGCAGTGCCAGCGTCGCGCCGGCGCCCGCCAGCGCCGAGAGCGCGATGGGCGCGTTGCGCGGCCGCACGATCACGAGCAGCATCACCGCCGCCAGGATCAGGGACGCGCCGAGAGGGCTCGACGTCACCGGTGCTTGCGCGCGACAAACGGCTGCCACCGCGGTGACGGCGGCGCCGGCGTGCCACCCGCTTCGAGCGCGCTCACCGCGGCCGAGACGTCGCGCACGAAGTGGTCGCGGTCCTCACCGATGGCGGCGCCGACGCGCTCGAGCCCGCCGAGGTCACGATCGACGACGACCAGCCGCGGCACCTGCACTTCGCCGCCGCCGAAGAGCTTGCGATAGAAGCGCGCGCCCGCCTGGTCGTCGACGTTCGCCTCGTAGACGCGCACGCGGCCGTCGGTGGCGAGCGCCCGCGTCAGCGCCGTGACCATCGGACGCTCCGCCACGCACGGCTTGCACCAGGGCGCCCAGAAGTCGACCACGTTGATCTCGCCCGCGAGCGCCGGCTCCTTGCTGCGCGCGCCGCTCCCCGGCGCGACGACGGCGACGACGGCGATCACGGCGCCCGCGATCGCCCCGCGCATCAGACTTCGAGCACCAACCGCTCGGGCGCCTCGATGCGCTCCTTGACGCCCACGAGAAATTGGACCGCCTCGCGCCCGTCGACGACGCGATGATCGTACGACAGCGCCAGGTACATCATGGGCCTGAGCTCGATCGCGTCGCCGACGGCGATGGGCCGCTTGACGATGTTGTGCATGCCGAGGATGCCGGTCTGCGGCATGTTCAGAAGCGGCGTCGACATCATCGATCCATAGATGCCGCCGTTCGAGATCGAGAAGGTCCCGCCCGACAGCTCGTCGAGCGTGAGCGTGTTGTCCTTGGCCTTGCCGGCCAGCCGCGCGATCTCTTTTTCGATCCCCGCCAACGACAGCGCGTCGACGTTGCGCACCACCGGCACCACCAGGCCCTTGCCGCCACCGACGGCGATCCCGAAGTCATAGTGCTTCTTGTAGATGATGTGGTCGCCGCGAATCTCCGCGTTGACGCCGGGATACTGCTTGGCCGACTCGACGCACGCGCGCACGAAGAAGCTCATGAAGCCGAGCTTGATCCCGTAGCGCGCGACGAACGCCTCCTGATATTTCGCGCGCAGCGCCATCACCGCGGTCATGTCGACTTCGTTGAACGTGGTCAGGATGGCCGCGGTGTGCTGCGCCTCGACCAGCCGCTGCGCGATGCGCTTGCGCAGCGGCGACATCGCGACCACTTCCTCGCGATCACCGGCTGACGGCGCTGACGGCGTTTGCGGCGCGCGCGCCGACACCGGGCTTGGCGTCGGCGCTTCGTAGTGCGCGCCTTCGCGCAGCGCCTTGCGCACCGACGGCGGCAGCGTCTTCGAGTGCGGCACCGTCTGCTCTTCCGCCGCCGGCTCGTGCCCCGCCGTCTGCACCGCCGGCACCTTGTCCGAGCGCAGCGCCGGCTCCATCTGCTCGACGACGCCGCCGATCACCCTGGGCCCGTCGTTCTTCTTCGCCGTCGCCGCCGTCGGCTGTCCGATGGCGCCGGTCTCGCCGAGCGTCGCCGCCTCCGCGCGCGCGGTCGTCTTCGCCTTGCTGCCGTTGCCGTCGCTCTTTTGCGGCGCCGCCGGCGTGATCACGCCGATGACCTCGCCGACCTTGACCGTGTCGCCCGCCGCGTAGCGCTGCTCGGCGAGCACGCCCGCCGTCGGCGCCGGCAGCGCGACCGACACTTTGTCGGTCTCGAGATCGACCACCGGCTCGTCGGCGACGATGGTCTCGCCCACCTGCTTGAGCCACTTGGCGATCACCGCTTCCGTGATCGATTCACCCAGCTTCGGGACTACCAGGT
>DASXOU010000493.1:0-4402 GCA_036494045.1 Polyangia bacterium
AGGGCGGCTGCCCGACGCGGCGGTGGCGTGCGTCGGCGGCGGCTCGAACGCGATGGGCCTGTTCCACGCCTTCGTCGGCGACAGCGGCGTGCAGCTGCACGGCGTCGAAGCGGCGGGGGAGGGCATCGCCACCGGGCGGCACGCGGCGACGCTGTCCGAGGGGCGCATCGGCGTCTTGCACGGCTCGAAGTCGTTCGTGCTCACCGACGACGACGGCCAGATCCTGCCGGCGCATTCGATCTCGGCGGGGCTCGATTATCCCGGCGTCGGGCCCGAGCACGCGTGGCTCAAGCAGTCGGGGCGCGCGAGCTACGCGTCGGTGACCGACGCCGAGGCGCTGGCGGCGCTGCAGCTTTTGGCGCGCACCGAAGGCATCTTGTGCGCGCTCGAGACGGCGCACGCTGTGGCGTATCTGCCGCGCCTGTGCGCGACCTTGCCCGACGATGCCATCGTCGTCGTGGCGCTCTCGGGCCGCGGCGACAAGGACATGCCGACGGTCGCCAAGGCGCTCGGAGTCGAGTCGTGAGCGCGCCGCCGTCGAATCGCCTGATCGCGCGCATGACCGCGCTGGCGGCGAAAAAGGAAAAGGCGCTCGTCGCCTACGTGACCGCGGGCGATCCGTCGCTCGCCGAGACGCCGCTCTTGCTCGCCGAGATCGCGCGCGCCGGCGCCGACGTCATCGAGCTCGGCGTGCCGTGGTCCGATCCGTCCGCCGACGGCGCGGTCATCCAGCACGCGATGGAGCGCGCGCTCGCCGGCGGCGGCGCGGCCCACGACACCGTCGGCAAGACGCTGGCGGCGGTGCGCGCCTTCCGCGCGCAGTCGGAGGTGCCGGTGGTGCTCTTCGGCTACTTCAATCCGCTCCTGCAGCGTGGCCTTGCGCGCGTCGCCGACGAGGCGCGCGCCGCCGGCGTCGACGGCGTGCTCGTGGTCGACCTGCCGCCCGAAGAATCGGGCGAGCTCGACGTGGAGCTCGCGCGCGCCGGCCTCTGCCGCGTGCCGCTGTTGGCGCCGACGACCTCGCCCGAGCGCGCCCGCACCATCGTCGCGCGCGCGTCCGGCTTCGCCTATTACGTCGCGCTCACCGGCGTCACCGGCGCCGGCCACCTCGACGCCGCCGACGTCGGCCGTCGCGCCGCCGCGCTGCGCCCGTCGTTGGGCGGCGTGCCGCTGGCGGTCGGCTTCGGCGTGCGCGATCCGGCGAGCGCGCGCTCGCTCGCGCCTCATTGCGACGCCGTCGTCGTCGGCAGCGCGCTGGTGCAAGCGATCGCCGAGGCGCCCGACGCCGCCGCGCGCCGGAAGGTCGCCTTCGAACGCGTCCACGCGCTCAAAGAAGCACTTCGATAAGCTGCAACTGAGCCGGCGCGTCTCACGAGACGGATCGTCTCGGCTGTGACGCTAGCCGCGAACGAACGGCCACTCCTCGACGGCAAACGCGCGTTCTGCCACGCCGCCGCCGCGCGGTACGGCGCCTGCACCACGGGCCGCGCATGCGCCACCGCTCCTCGTTGCCCGCCTGCGCTCTCGTCGCCGTCCTCGCGTTCGGCGCCACCGCGCGCGCCACGCCGAGCCTGTTGCAAGACGGCAAGGCCGGCCCCTTCATGTTCAACTTCCAGATCGGCCCCGCCATCGGCGCGCACAACGCCGTCAACATGGGCGCCATCGTCCTCGACTTCGGCTTCGCGCTCGATCCGGGCCGCCACGCCTATCTCGTCTTCCCGCTGCAGTTCCAATTCGCCGACGTCGGCTACGACGTCTTCGGCACCGGCGTCGACTACACCATCGGCTACGTGATGGTGCCGGTCGGCTTCCAATACGACATCGCGATTCCGGCGCTGCCCGGCTTCTACATCTCGCCGCGCTTCGTCGGCGGCTACGTGGCGGCGACGGCGAGCTGCAACGGCTGCAACACGACCAACGCCGGCTTCGTCGCGCCCGAGGTCGCCGTCAAGCTGGTGCTCGGCCGGCGCTGGAACGTGGGCCTCGTGCCCTTCAGCCTGCCCATCTTCATCAGCGTCGACCACGGCAACACGTCGACGTCGATCGACTATCGAATCTTGTTCTTCGGCGGCGTGAACTTCTGAATCAGCCGCGCGAGGCCGGCGCGCAATTCGGGATCGGCGACCTCGTCGAGCGCGCGCGCGACTTCGGCCGGCGGCTCGGCGGGCGGCGCCTCGGCCTCGCTCGCGCGCGCCGGCGCCGCCGTCTCCCAACCGACGACCTCGTCGAGCGGCCCGACGTTGGCGCGCAGTTCGGCGACGTGCTCGCCGCCCGGCGTGCGCGCGAGCCGCTCGAGCAGCGACGCCTTGAGCATGTGAAGATGCTGCGCCCACGCCGAGGAGTCGCAGCGCAGATACAAGATCGATCCGCGCAGCCGCTCGGCGCGGACGTGCTCGCCGATGCGCGGCCCGGCAGCGACGGCGAACGCGCGCATCGCGCGATACGAGCGCGCGCTCTCGTCGAGCTTGAGCCGCTTGAAGGCGCCGTCGAAGATCGCGCCCGCCGCCTGCGGCCTGGCCGACGGCCGCGCGTTCTTCCGTCGCTGGCGCTTGATCTTCACGCGCCCAGCCTACCGCGTATGCAGCGCCAGCGGGTAGGGCGTCTGATCGCGCTTGAGCTTGTAGCGCTCCATCGCCGCGCCGCCGCCGACCAGCTTGACGACGATCGCGTAGTCGCCGGGCAAAAGGCGCAGCGTGGCCGCGCCGCCGGCGACGATGGCGCTGCATACGACCTTTCCGCCTTGCTTGACGTCGATGCGCCCGGCGCCGAGCCCACCCTTGGGCGAAAAGGCCACCGCCTCGACGACCGCGCCGTCGAGCGGATCGCACGCGACGTCGCGCGGCCCCAACGCGACGATGCCGGGCTTCTTGCCGCCGATGACGAAGACGACGCCGCGATCGAGGTGCCCCTTGACGTGCACCGCGCTCTGGCCCGCGCCGGCGACGGCCACCGTGTAGTCGCCGTCGATGAGCCCGTCGGCTACGTAGACGTCGCCGACGCGCGCGACCTTGCTGTCGCCGCCGGCTGGGCCGGCACCGCGCACCGTCACCGCCGCTTCGGTGGGCTTGCCGGCGCCGTCGCGCACGTCGATCTTGATCGAGCCGCGCACGAAGTCGGCGTGCGCGTCGATCGCCAACATCGCGATGGCTGCGAGCGCGAGCGCGCGCATCGCAATCACGCCGAGCGGATGCGCCGGATCAGCTCGCGGATGCGACGCGAGCCGCCGCCGTCGCGATAGATGAACTTGAGCCCGGTCGCGCTGGTCGTGTGATACGCGACGCGCCCGGTGATCGGCATCGGCGCGGCGCCGCCCGGCGGCAACAGCTCGAGCACGATCTCGGTGCCCATCGGCGGCTTGGGAATCGAAGAGCGGAGCAGCGCGCCGCCGACCGAGATCTCCGTCAGCTCGCCGACGAGCTGCTCGGCCGATGCGGGCATGCGAAAGCGCACCGGCACGGCCACGGGAATGCGCGTGTGCTTGCGCTTGGGCGGCTTGAGCTCGCCGGCGAGCGCCGCCAGGATGAAGCGGCGCTTCTCGTCCTCGTCGGCGGCGAACTCCACCGTCGCCCCGGCGCGCACGCGTAGGCGCGGCAGCGCCGGCCGCCAGGCGACCACCGTGCCGCGGATGAGCACCTTGTTCGGCAGCCCGTCGCACACCAGCTCGACGATGACGTCCTCCGACGTGTCGAGCGGCGTGGTCGTGGCCACGAACAAGGCCCCGTGCGGCCGGTCGGCCTGGTATGCCTCCATGAAGTCGTCGCGACCTCGGAAGCGGGCCTTGAGAATCTGCATCGCGGTTAGCGACGATAACATATTCACTCGGCGGAGCAACATCGAGTAGGCTTCCCCCGATGATGCAAGCGGCGCCCGAAGTCCTCGTCATCGTCCCCACCTACAACGAACGCGACAATCTGCCGCAGATCGTGGCCGCGGTTCACCAGCACCTGCCCGAGGCCGACCTCCTCGTCGTCGACGACAACTCGCCCGACGGCACCGGCGCGGTCGCCGACGAGCTGGCGACGACCGACCCCAAGGTCCACGTGCTCCATCGCGCCGGCAAGCAGGGGCTCGGCACCGCCTACGTCGCCGGCTTCAAGTGGGCGCTGGCCCGCGACTACCAGTTCCTGTTCGAGATGGACTGCGACTTCTCGCACGATCCGAAGTACCTGCCGGTGATGCTGGAGCGCGCCCGCGCCGGCGCCGATCTGGTCCTCGGATCGCGCTACGTCGACGGCGGCGGCACGGTCAACTGGGGGCCGATGCGCAAGCTCATCTCGCGCGGCGGCTCGCTCTATGCGCGCACCATCCTCGGCGTCGACGTGCGCGACCTGACCGGCGGCTTCAAGTGCTTCCGCCGCGCCACGCTCGAGGCGCTCGAGCTCGACACCGTCAGCGCACAGGG
>DASXOU010000494.1:0-1520 GCA_036494045.1 Polyangia bacterium
ACGGCACCTGGAAGGTGGCCCAATGACCGACCCGATCGATCCGCGCGCGCGGCTCGCCTGGCGGGGCGCGCTGCTCGCCGCCGCGCTCAACGTCTGCGGCTCGCCGCTCGAGCTCGTCGTCGCGCACAACGTCGTGGATCTGCCGGCGGCGCCGCCGTTGTGCGCCGCCGCCACCGGCCTCATCCTCATCGCCTGGCTCTTGTGGACGCGCGATCGGCCGACGCGCGCCGGCGCCGCCGCCGCGTTCACCATCAACACCGCGTCGATCGTCATCATGCTGTGGCTCGACAACAGCCACTGGGTCACCATCGGCCCGCGCTGGGCGCCGTTTCAGGCCAGCAAGCTCGGCGCCATCACCGTCGGGCTCTTGACGCCCGAGGTCGCCGTCGGCGTCCTCAGCATCGCCGCCTACGCCGGCAGCGCCGTCGTGCAGTGGTTGACCTGGAACGCCGCCGAGCGCGCGGTGCTGGCGCGCGGCGAGCCGGTCCCCACGCTCATCTTCGCCGCCTTCGGCTTGGTGCTGCTCGTCTTCGCCGCACGCCGCTACGACGTCGAGCGCATGCTCGTCGAGGAGCAGAAGCACGCCGCCGCGCTCGAGCAGCTCGCGCGTACGCTCCTGGCCGTGCGCGACTTCTGCAACACGCCGCTGCAGACGATCGAGAGCGCCACCGCCGTCACGCGCATGCACCATCCCGCCGCCGCCGCCGACCTCGAGCGCATCGAGCGCGCGCTCGGCCGGCTGCACGAGCTCAACGAGATCTTGTCGCAACACGAGCAGCACCTGCGCTGGGGCAAAGAAGACGAGTCGTTCGACGCCCTCGAGCGCTTGCGCCGCAACGGCGGCTGATCCGATCGTGCCGCCCACTCGTACCGAAGGATCCAGGAGGGAGATCATGGCCGACCCCACTCAGGCAGGACCGCCGCCGCCCGCGCAGCTCGGTCAGCTCATCAACGGCTACTGGGCGAGCTTCTCGATCATCGCCGCCGCCCGCCTCGGCGTCGCCGACGCGCTCGACGACGGCGCGACGCCCGTGGCACGCCTCGCCGAGCGCACGAGCGCCAACGCCGACGCCCTCTATCGCCTGCTGCGCGCGCTCGCCTCGCTCAGTATCTTTCGCGAAGAGGGCGAGCGCGCGTTCGCGCATACGCCGATGTCCCAGCTCCTGCGCAAGGACGCGCCGATGTCGATGCACGGCGTCGCCACCATGACCTCGCTCATGCATCTTCACGCCTGGCCCGAGCTCCTGCACAGCGTGCGCACCGGCGAGACCGCGTTCGCCAAGATCTTCGGCCACCAGGTCTTCGAGCACATGGCCGCCGATCCCGAAGCCGCGCGCGCGTTCGACTCCGCCATGGCCGGCTACACGATCGCCGTCGGCAACGCCGTCGCCGCCAAGTACGACTTCTCGCGCTTCGCCACCATCGCCGACATCGGCGGCGGCGCGGGCGCGCTGTCGACGATCCTCCTCGGCAAGAACCCGGCGCCAAAGGGCATCACCTTCGATCTGCCGCACGTGACC
>DASXOU010000495.1:0-2427 GCA_036494045.1 Polyangia bacterium
CGTGCTTCTCGACCATCCAGAAGTTCTCGTCGGAGACGAACGGTTTCAAGATGGCGGCGGCGATGTCGGGATGGTTGTACGAGCCGAGCGTGTCGCCGATGTCGTGGAGCAGCGCGCACACCACATACTCCTCGTCGCGTCCGTCGCGATGCGCGCGCGTCGCCGTCTGCAGGCAGTGCGTGAGGCGATCGACCGGAAAGCCGCCGTAGTCGCCTTCGAGGAGCTTCAAGTGCGTGAGCACGCGATCGGGGAGCGCGCGCGCAAACGGAATGAAGTGCGAGCCGATGATCAGCCAATCGCCGGCTTCGCTCTCGGCCATGTTCGCGAAACGGGCGCGCTCGTCGTCGCTCATGTCGCCACTGTACACATTATTTCGATCACTCGGCGCGCAAGGCGACCATCGGATCGACGGCGGTGGCGCGGCGCGCGGCCAAGAAGCTGGCGGCGAGCGCGACCAACGCTAGCAGCGCCGTGACCGCGGCGAACACGGCCGGATCGGTGGCGCGCACGTCGAAGAGCAGGCTGGCCAGCACGCGCGTGCAGGCGAGCGCGCCGCCCAGGCCGGCGGCGATGCCGATGGCGGTGAGCACGACGCCGCGGCCGAGCACCATGCCGAGGACGTCGCCGCGCTGCGCGCCGAGCGCCATGCGGATCCCGATCTCGCGCGTCTGTTGCGCGACGGAGAACGAGATGACGCTGAAGATGCCCATCATCGCCAGCGTCAGCGCCACCCACGAGAACAGCGCGAGCATGGTGCCGGCGAAGCGCGGCTGCGCGATCGACGACGACAGCGTCTCGTCGAGCGACGCCAGCTTGACCGGGATGTTCGGGTTGACCGCGTGCACGCGCGCGCGCGCGGCGGCGGCGAGCGCGAGCGGATCGGCGCTCGTGTGCAGCATGAACGTCATCGTCGCCCAGTTGCGGCCGCTCAAGTAGACGGTGGCGTCGGGCGCGGTGTTGAGCGCGACGTCGCGTAGATCGCCGACCACGCCGACGACGGTGTAGTGCAGCTCCTTGCGCGCGTACGGCGTCACTACCTTGCCGATGGGATCCATGTCGGGCCAGAAGCGCCGCGCGGCGGTGACGTTGACCAGCGCCACGCGCGAGTCGAGCGAGTAGTCGGCGTCGGTGACGAGGCGGCCGCGCACGAGCGGAATGCCCATCGCCTTGAAGTAGCCGGCGGTGGGGCTGCGCCAGTTGGCCATGAGGAACTCGTCTTCGCGCTGCGGGCGATCGCTGACTAAAAAGCGTGTGTACGTGTTGCCGTCGGACTCGGGCGCGATGCTGACGCCGCCGACGGCATCGACGCCGGGCAGGGTGGCGAGCTCGCGATCGACGGCGTGGTAGAGCTGGATCATCTCGGGCGGCTTGTACGCGGTCGGCGAGAGCGCGAGGCCGACCTCGAGCACGTGATCGCTGCGGAAGCCGGGATCGACGTGGGTGAGCGCGAAGAAGCTCTTCATCATCAGGCCCGCGCCGACGAGGAGCACGAGCGCGAGCGCCATCTGCACGGCGACCAGCGCGTCGATGGCGCGGCGACCGGCGCGGCCGGCGGTGGCGCGGCCGCCGGCGATGGCCGGGCGCAGCTCCGACGACGAGATCTGCAGCATGGGTAAGAGGCCGAAGACGAGCGCGCTGCCGGCGGCGGTGAGCGCCGCGAACGCGAGCACGCGGCCGTCGATGGCGACCTCGTCGAGCCGCGGCACGTTGTCGCCGCCGAGCCGGCGCAGGAGATCGACGCCGAGCGACGCCAGAACGACGCCGAGCCCGCCGCCGGCGAGCGACAAGGGCAGGCTCTCGGCGAGGAGCTGCGACAGGATCCGCCGCCTAGAGGCGCCGAGCGCGACGCGCACGGTGATCTCGTGCTGGCGCGTGGTCGCTTTGGCCATGAGCAGGTTCGCCACGTTCACGCAGGCCATGGCGAGGAGCAACATGACCGCGGCCCACAAGACCCAGACGGTGCGCGTGACCGCGGGACCGACGAGATAATCCTGGAAGCCGACGACGCGCATGCCCCAGTTGCGGTTCGACTCCGGATATTGTTGGCCGAGCCGCAGCGCCAGCGCGCTCATGTCGGCCTTGGCTTGCGCGACGGTGACGCCGGGCTCGAGACGGCCGATCGCGGAGAGCACGTGCTGCGAGCGCGAATTGGCGGGATTGGCGCCGAGCGGGACATAGGCGCGCATGTGATCGGGGAAGTCGAAGCGCGGCGGCATCACGCCGGCGACGACGTAGGACTGGCCGTCGAGGCGGATGGTCTTGCCCACGACTTGCGGATCGGCGGCGAAGCGGGCGCGCCACAGCCCGTCGGTGAGGACGATGCGCGCGCTCGGGTGGCCGGCGGCGTCGTCGTCGCGGCCAAAGCCGCTGCCGAGCGCGGGGGCCACGCCGAGCAGCGAAAAGAAGTTGGCCGAGACGGCGCCGACG
>DASXOU010000496.1:0-8834 GCA_036494045.1 Polyangia bacterium
GCCCACACCGTCTCGATGTGATCGCGCATGGGGCGCCCGTCGAGCAGCTCCATGGCGTGCCAGGGCACGCCGTCTTGCAGCCCCTCACCGACGAGCCGCACCACGCCCGGGTGACGCACGCGGAGCAGCGCGCCGATCTCCCGGCGGATCGATCCGAGCGTGCCCGGCTTGGTGCCGGCGACGGTCTTGAGCGCGACCAGCTCGCCCGTGTTGACGTGGCGCGCGCGATAGACCACGCCCATGCCGCCGGTCGCGATGGTTTCGCTGATCCGGTAGGGCCCGATGGTCGGGGGCGGAAGCACGTGCACGGGACGATATCACAGCGCGTGCGACATTTTGCCGCGACTCACGTGGACACGCGAGGTGCAAGGAGGGTACGATGCCAGCGCCGAGGGGGATCTCATGGGGCGCACGCTCGTCGTCGTTGCTTGGTTGGTGGCCATGGTTACGCCCGCGTTCGCGCAACAAGACGACCGGGAAGCGCAACGAAAGAAGCAGGAGCTGGCGGCGCTCGAGGCCGCGCTGCCGACGGTGACGGCGCAAACGGGCCTCGACCAGGCGCAGCTCGGCCCGCCGCCCTGGTGCACCGGCGTCAAGCCCGAAGGCTCGTGGTCGCCGAGCAGCATCGGCCGCACCATCAGCGCCGCCGCGCGCGACTACAGCGAGTGGATCAAAGCGGCCGAGGTCACCTGCTTCTGGCCCAACGAGCCGGCGGTGCAGAAGGCGGCGCAAGTGATCACGCAGTCGTGGATCAACATGACCGGCATGTCCCTGGTCGACGCGGTCGAGACGATCCACGCGCGCATCGACGGCGATCGCATCACCGCCGATCAGAAGAAGCTGTGCGGCGAGCTCGTCGTCTCCGACGAGATCGAGGGCGAAGAGAAGGCGTTCATGCGCGCCCGCCGCGTGCTCTTCGGCTGCCTCTTGAGCCCGTCGCATCCGATGTGGATCGACAGCGATCTGCGCGTGCCCGACGAGCTCATCAACTACATCGACGTCAGCGCCGTCGAGCCCGACGAGCTGGTGCGCCTGGCGCTCATCCTCGATCGCTCGCGCTTCGCGCTCAACGAGCCGAGCTCGGGTTTCGATCGCCGGCTCGCCTCCTACGTGAGCGATCAGGTCGACTATCACGCGTTTCAGCCGATCAAGGCGCTGCAGCTCCTCGAAGAGGCGCCGTTCAAAGGCAACGCGTTCGCCCGCGTGGTGGTGCTGGAGTCGATCGGGCGCGCCAAGCTCGCCATCGCCGCCGTCGAGGAGGCGGTCAAGAAGAAGTCGAGCGACGCCGACTGGAAGGAGCTCCTCGTCACCTCGCCGCAGCGCGGGATCGCGGCGTGGACGGCCAACGCGGAGAAGCACAAGGACGTGCTCGCGCGCTCGAACGAGTTCGAGCACAAGTGGTGGGGCGCCTCCAGGCGCGCGCTCAAGGGCTGCTGGCAACCGTTGCGCAAAGACTTCATCTCCGTCGCCAAGACGCTCAAGCACGGCAACGTCGCCGAGTTTCGCGAGTCGCTCTCCGATCCGATCGCGAGCCTGCTGTTCACGCGGCTGGCCGCCTGCGCCGCCTACGACGCGGGCGACAAGCACTACGCCGAGATGCTGTTGCGGCAGGCCAACGATCTGCGCTTCGCGCGCGGGCCGCGCGTAGCCGCCTATTACGCCGCGCTCGATACGCTCGGCAAGATCAACGACGATCGGCCGAAGTTCCCCATCCAACAGCGCGAGTTCTACTTCTTCAAGAACAACGCGCTCTACTCGAGCGGCTTCGACGTGGCCAACAAGGATCGCTCGGGCATGGGCTTCGTCGGCGACGGCGGCAAGGGCATCGTCAAGTCGATCAAGCGCGGGCCCAAGGGCGCCGAGATCGCGTTCGCGACAGAGAAGCATACCGAGATCGGACGCTCGTGCGTCGAGACCAACCGCATCTTGACCTTCCGCGCCGACGGCTCGCCGCTCTATTACCAGAAGTGCCACGACACCGGGCCGATCACGGTCAACGACACGCCGGGCGCGATCACCGTGCCGGCGGAGTGGGCCGAAGGGATCGCGGTCGGCTCGGCGCTCGAGTTCGCCGCCGCCATCGGCAAGCCGCCGGCGCGCCTCGCCGTGCCCAAGGCGGTCTACAGCGACAAGTCGAAGAAGAAGCTGACCAACTTCCTCGGCCTGCCGCTGTAGACGTACACTGCAGGGCAGATGGCGCAAAAAGGGCTGCACACCTGCATGCTGTGCGAGGCGGTCTGCGGCCTCGCCGTCGAGACCGAGGGCAACGAGGTCACGTCGATCCGTGGCGACGAGCACGATCCGTTCAGCCGCGGCCACATCTGCCCCAAAGCGGTGGCGCTGCGCGATCTGCATGCCGATCCCGATCGCGTGCGCGAGCCGCTGCGTCGGGTCGGCACCTCCGATCGCTTCGCGCCGGTGTCGTGGGACGCCGCGCTCGACGAGACCAGCGAGCGGCTGGCGGCGATCCAGAAGCGGCATGGCAGGCACTCCGTCGCGCTCTACCTCGGCAACCCGACGGTGCACAGCTACTCGGCGCTGCTCGCGGTGCCGCTCATGGCCAAGTCGCTCGGCACCCATGCGCGCTTCTCGGCGACGTCGGTCGATCAGCTGCCGCACATGCTGGCGGCGCTCGAGATGTTCGGCCATCAGCTGCTGTTGCCGATTCCCGATGTCGATCGTACCGCGTTCTTCCTGGTGCTCGGCGCCAATCCACTGGTGTCGAACGGGAGTCTGATGACCGCGCCGGGGATCGCGCGGCGGCTCGAGGCGCTGCGTGCGCGCGGCGGGCGGCTGGTCGTCGTCGATCCGCGGCGCACCGAGACGGCGGCGATCGCCGACGAGCACTTGTTCATCCGGCCCGGCGGCGACGCCTACTTGTTGCTCGCGCTCTTGCACGTCCTCTTCGCCGAAGAGCGGATCGCGGTCGGGCGGCTGGGCGCGTTCGTCGACGGGCTCGACGAAGTGCGCGCCCTGGCCGCGCGTTTTTCGCCGGCGCGCGTGGCCGCGCGCGTGGGCATCGACGCCGAGCGCATCGCGCGGCTCGCGCGCGAATTCGCCGCTGCGCCGTCGGCGGTGTGCTACGGCCGCGTCGGCGTGTGCACGCAGGAGTTCGGCGGGCTCGCCGCCTGGCTCGTCAACGTGCTCAACGTCGTCACCGGCAACCTCGACCGCGCCGGCGGCGCAATGTTCGCCACGCCCGCCGCCGATCTGGTCGGCCTGGCCACGCGCCTCGGCGAGCGTGGGCACTTCGGCGTGTGGAAGAGCCGCGTGCGCGGCCTGCCCGAGTTCGGCGGCGAACTGCCCGTCGCGGTGCTGGCCGAGGAGATCGAGACGCCCGGCGACGGGCAGATCCGCGCGCTCATCACCCACGCCGGCAACCCGGTGCTCTCGACGCCCAACGGCGCGCGCCTCGGCCGCGCGCTCGACGGGCTCGACTTCATGGTCTCGATCGACATCTACAAGAACGAGACCACGCGCCACGCGACCTTGATCCTACCGACCAGCTTCGGCCTCGAGCGCGATCACTACGACATCGCCTTCTACGCGCTGTCGGTGCGCAACGCCGCGCGCTACGTGACGCCGCTGGTCGCGCCGCCGCCGGGCGTGCGCCACGACTGGCAGGTGCTGCTCGATCTCGCGCTTGGCCTCGGGCGGCGCGGCGGCGGCCGGCGCGATCGCACGCTCGTGTGGATGATGCGCGCGATGCGCATGCTCGGGCCGCGCCGCGTGCTCGATCTGATGCTGCGCTTCGGCCCGCACAAGCTGTCGCTGAAGAAGCTTCTGGCCGCGCCGCACGGGATCGACCTCGGCGCGCTCGAGGAGCGGCTGCCGGCGATGCTGCCAAAGGATCACGCGCGCATCGCGCTGGCGCCGGCGCGCATGGTCGCCGACGTGACGCGGCTCCTCGCGCAGCTCGACGCGCCCGCGATCGGCCAGGGCGAGCTCATCCTCATCGGCCGGCGCCAGCTGCGCAGCAACAACTCGTGGATGCACAACTCGGCGCGCCTCGTCAAAGGGCCGGAGGCGTGCACGCTGCTGATGCATCCCGACGACGCCGAGGCGCGCGGCCTCGCCGACGGCGATCGCGTCCAGGTCCGCTCGCGGGTCGGCGCCGTCGCCGTGCCGCTGGCGTTGTCGCGCGACATCGCCGTCGGCGTGGTCAGCCTGCCGCACGGTTGGGGCCACGGTGCCGCCAACGGGGCGCTGCGCGTCGCCGAGTCGCGCGCCGGCGCCAGCATCAACGATCTCACCGACGAGCGGCGCCTCGACGCGCTGTCGGGCAACGCCGGACTGTCCGGCGTGCCGGTGACGGTCGGTCGGTCCAGCCCTTAGCTCAGCACTTGTCGCAGCTGTGCACGCATTCGACCGTCTCTTGCGGCGCGGTGATCGTGCAGTTGTCCTCGAAGTCGGCGCCGGTGCAGGTGTAGCAGGTCGCGTTGTTCGGCCCGCGGCACAAGGGTGAGCCTTGCGACAGGCAGACCGGATCGGTGGTGCTGGCGTCGATGTACGTGCCCATGGCGCAGGCGCTGCTGCCGGCAATCGCGGGGAGGCAGCTCGACTGCGAGTCGCAGCCGGCGGCGGCGGCGGCGAAGAGGGCGAAGGCAAGAAGGACACATCGCATGTCGGTGCGACGAGATCTCGCGCGCGCCGGTTCCCACAATGATGCTAGCGAGCGGCGTCGACGGCGTAAACGCTGCGCAGCCGCTCGATCACCGTCGCGGCGATGACCTCGACCGGCGTGCCGCCGCCTTGCACGACGTGGCGGCTCACGCCGGAAAAGTGGGTGGCGTAGCGCGGCGCGAAGACCGCGGGCAGGCCGGCGAAGACGCGCTCCTGGCCGAAGCGCAGGTGCTCGTAGATCGCCGCGCCGGTGTCGTAGAAGACGAGCTCGGGGCGATGGCCGTTGTAATTTCTGCGCAGGGCCTCGGGCACACGCAGCCCGAAGCGCCGCGCGGCGCGCGTGAGGAGGCCGCGCGAGACCAGATCGTTGAACACGACCTTGTCGGCGAACGACACGCCGGCGGCGAGCGCGGCGCGGGCGTCGGCGACCTTGAACAGCCCGAGCGGCATCCACGGCCGCTCGGCGTAGTAGGCGTTGTGCAGAAAACCCGCTTCGTTGACGAGGATGCCGGGACCATCGACGAAGCCGGCACCGAAGCAGCGTCCGTCGTCGATGAACTGGCGCATGAAGGCGAGGATGTCGGGGCCGAGGATCTCGAGGTCGGAGTCGACGAGCAGGATCTTTTCGGCGCGCACCGCGGAAAAGAGCCAATCGAGCGTGCGGCCGTGGGCGCGCAGCGGCGCCGACACCAGATCGAAGCGCTCCCTGGCCATGAGCGCATCGAGCGCGGCCAGGCTGTCGTCCTTCGATTCGCAGTCGACGACGAGCACCGGCATACCGGCGTGGCGCAGCGCCGACATCAGCGCCAGCGTCGTCGGCAGCCGCGTGCCGACGTTGATGATGATCGCCTGCTCGCGCGCGGGCGGCAGATCGTCGATGCGGCCGAGGAGCACGCCGAACCGTAACACGCGGCCGGCGGCGCGCGATCAGGCGAGGGGAAAGTGGAGCACGAACGTGGTGCCCTGGCCGAGCGCCGAGTCGATGGCGACGTCGCCGCCCGACGCCTCGGCGATGCGCTTGACGATCGACAGGCCGAGGCCGCTGCCGGGCGCCGACGGATCGCGGCGCGCGCGATAGAAGGGCGCGAACGCCTGGCGCGTCTCGTCCATCGACATGCCGATGCCGTTGTCGGCGACGCGCAGCTCGTAGCGCGGACCGACGGCGCGGCCGGTGAGCGCCACCCGCGGCGGCTCGTCGGGGCGGCAGTACTTGAGCGCGTTGTCGGCGAGGTTGATGAGCGCCTCGGTGAGCAGGCCCTCGGTGCAGCGTACGCGCGCCGGCTCGACCTCGATGCGCAGGCTGCCGGCGGCAGCCGCGACGCGCGGCGACAGATCGTCCTCGACGCCGGCGGCGACGCGCGCCGGATCGCAGACGCCGTCGTGTGCGCGGGTCTCGACGCGCGACAGCGACAGGAGATCGCGGATCAAGATGTCCATGCGCTCGATGGCGCGCTCGGCAGCCGCCGTCGGCGCGGCGCCCTCGGGAAGCTGCTTGACGATGCGCCACACCGCCAGGCGCATCGAGGTCAAGGGGCCGCGCAGATCGTGGGCGACGCGGCCGGCGAAGGCGTCGAGCTCGCGGTTGCGCTCTTGCAAGAGTGTCGACTGTTGCACGAGCTCGCGCTCGCGCCGGTGCACGAGGCGCATCGCCGCCGCGCCGCCGAATGCGGTGAGCACGATGCCGGCGAGCGCCAGGGCGCCGATGAGGAAGTTGAGATCGTTCTCGTCGCGATCGAGCGCGGCGAGCGCGCGGGTGACGCCGACGCGGTTGAGCGTCACCAGGCGGCCGACGTCTTCCATGATGCGCGCGTAGTGGGCGTCGACGAGCGAGAGCGCGGTGCGCGCTTCGAGATCGCGATCGGCGCGCGAGGCGGCGAGCACCGCCGCGACCTGCGGCTTGACGGCGAGGACGTCGCTTTGCAACGCTCGCCACACGCGCCGCTCCTCGGGATCGTCGGCGAGCGGCGCGTAGCTCTGCGCGGTGGCCTCGAAGTCGCGATCGAGCTCGTCGAGGCGCGCTTCGATGCGCGTCATCGCCGCGCCTTGCCGCTCGAGGATGTGGGTGTCGAAGAGCGCGCGCTCGCCCTCGAGATCGCGGCCGAGGCGCGAGACCAGCTCGGCGGCGGTGAGCGCGTCGTTCATGGCGCGCTCGATCGACGCGTGCAGCGCGCGGCCACGCGCCCAGGTCACGAGCTTGGTGGTGACGAAGATGAGGACGATGACGGCGAAGCAGGAGAGGAGCAGGCGCCAGCTGGGGACGCGGCGGAGGGTCATGGCAGGGGGTGAGACTGAGAAGTGGGCGTCGCGGTTCCCGGAGCGGCAACAGGCGACAGGCGACAGGCGGCGGGAAATTGAAATTGCCGCTCGCCGGGCGCCTGTCGCCTGTTCGTCTGGTGCGAGCTGGCGGAAATGCGAGCTAGCGGAAGAGAGTGGCGCGCGTCGCCGATTCGGCCGGATACACGGCGGGCGGCACGAAGTCGTCGAGCATCGTGAGGAGCGCGCGCAATCGTGACGCGTGCGCGAACAGGATGTGTCCGTCGGTGAGCGTAGCCGCGGCCGGTCGTCCGCGCGCGGCCAGCTGCAGCACCTCGACGCCGATCGCCTGCGCATCGGCGATCCGTTCCGCGGTCGGCTCGTCGACGGCCGCGTGCGCGAGCGCCAGGGCCCGCTCGAAATAGCGCCTCAGCGTTTCCACGTCAGTCATACATGGTTAGACGCTGCAGGCCGACAAAGGATTCCCGGATTACACACTCTTTACAAATCGCGCATAAACTAGACGGGTGCGTCACCTGCTGCTCGTTCTCGTCTTCGCGGCGATCGCGATCGCAGTCGCGTGCAACCTTTCCGGCAACGGCCACATCATACAGAAGCCGTTCTACGCGCGGCCGGGCGACGACGTCGTCAACTGCGCCTGCAACCTGACCTTCGACAACGAGCACTGCACGGGCGGACATTGCGCCGCGCACTTCTCGATCCAGTTGTGCCTGCCGCCGGCGCTGCAGGCGGCCGACGGCGGCGTCGACATGCTGTCGTCGGCGGCCGATCAATATTGTCGCAACACCGTCACCGGCGTCGTCTACCACATGATCAAGGTGTTCAACGGCGGTTGGTGCGACTACAAAGCGCCCTATGCGCCCGACGGCGGCATCGGCTCGTCGGTGAGCTGCTTCGCCGAGGAGCTCGACGACACCATGCGCGCGACCACGGTCGACGACGGCACCTGCCGCACGCCGTGCGCGGCGGTCGACTGCGACTACGCGACCAACTGCGGCAGCAGCGTGCAAGATTCCGATGGCACCATCCATCCCGATCGCTGCAAGTGCTCGATCATCACGCGCTACGGCTGTCCGGGCGATCCGCCGGGCTCGCTGCCGACGCCGCTGTTCTGCCGGCCGCCGTCGAATTAGCGGCAGACCTCGGCGCGATCGTAGGCGACGTAGTGCTCGTCGTCGTAGAGGCGGTAGAGGAACCACGCGGGCACGTGCGCATTCTTCTGCACATAGCCTGCCTGCGACGCGTGCGTCCGCCAGCCGCGGATGCGCAGCGCCGGATCCACGTGCACTGCCCATGCCGGCGCCGGCTCGCGCTCGGCGACGAGCCGCCCGCGCGCGCCGCCGAAGACGCGCGCCGCGCCGCGTGGCGCCAGGATGTAGACGAGCGTGCGCGGTGCGTGCGCGTCGCCGCCGAGCGCGCAGAACGCGGCGGTGGTGATGGCGCCGATGCGCAGGTGATCGGGATGCGCGGTGAAGCCCGTGTGCGGCTCGAAGGTGACGACGACGTCGGGCTGCCAGGCGCGCAGCCGCGCGATCACGCGCTCGCGCAGCTCGGCGTCGGGGGCTTCGGCGAGGTGGCCGTCGGCATAGCTCCACACTTCGACCGTGCGCAGGCCGAGGAGCACGGCGTGGTTGCGGGCCTCGGCGGCGCGCACGCGGGCGAGGTCGCCGCGCGCGACGCCGGGGGGGAGCATGCCGCCGTCGCCGCGGGCGGCGAGGATGAGGCGCGCGGCGACGCCCTTGCGCGCGCCGGCGTCGGCGAGGAGGCCGACGACCTTGATCTCATCGTCGGGATGCGCGAAGACGGCGACGATCGAGTGGGCGCCGAGCACGTCGACGAGCGAGCCGACGCGGCGCGCGCCCGGCTCGCGGAACAGGCTGCGCACCCAGAGAAGGGCGATGGCGGCGCCGACGAGCAGCAGCGCCACCAGGCCGAGC
>DASXOU010000497.1:0-1793 GCA_036494045.1 Polyangia bacterium
AGCCGACGGCGACGGCGAGCACCAGCACCACGATTACGAAGGTCGAGCCGCCGCCACGTCCGCCGCCGCCGAGGTTGCGGCGCGCGTCGTCGAGCTCGCCCATCTCGGGCGACGAAAAATCAGCGCCCATGGTGAGCGCGCTGCCGCCGTCGCTCTTGCGATCGTTGCCGCCCGGATCGGTGCCGCGCACGTTCATGTTCATCATCGGCACCGTCGGATCGGTCACCTCGATCGGCAACGACGCCGCCGCCTCGGCGCGCGCCTTGTCGCGCATGCCGGGGAACAGGCCGTCGAGATACGCGGCCACGTCGTGCGAGTTGCAGCGGATGCCCGCCTGCAAGAGGAACTCTTCGAGCGCCTCCGAGACCTCGCGCGCCGACTGAAAGCGATCTTCGGGCTTCTTCGCCATCGCGCGCGCGACGACGTCCGACAGCGGCGCCGGAAAGCGCTCGACGTAGAAGTCGGGCGGGTGCGGCTCGGTGTGCAGGATCTTCATCGACAGGTCGGCCGGCCCTTCGCCGTCGAACGGTTTGTGCCCCGTCGTCAGCTCGTAGAGCATCGTGCCGAGCGAGAAGATGTCGCTGCGAGAGTCGAGCGCCTCGCCCTGCACCTGCTCGGGCGACATATACGGGATCTTGCCCTTGATGACGCCGACCTCGGTGCGCCCCTTTTTCGCCACCGCCTTGGCGATGCCGAAGTCGAGGATCTTGCCGACGCCGTCGAAGCTGATGATGACGTTCGACGGCGTGACGTCGCGATGCACGAGACCGAGCGCCTTGCCGCGCGCGTCGGTGGCGCGATGCGCGTGCTCGAGCCCTTCGGCGACGTTGGAGGCGATGCGCACGGCGATGGCCAGCGGAATGCGCCCGCCGCGCTGCGCCTCGGCCTCTTCGATCTGCTGCAGATCGACGCCGTGCACGTGCTCCATCGCGAGGAAGTAATCGCCCTGCGTGATCGATCCGAGATCGAAGATCTGCACGATGTTCGGATGCGACAGCCGCGCCGCGATGCGCGCCTCGTCGAGGAACATGTTGACGAACTGCTGATCGGCGGCGAGCGACGGCAGGATGCGCTTGATGACGCACTCCTTTTCGAAGCCGGCCGGGCCCGACTGCCGGGCCAGATAGACCTCGGCCATGCCGCCGATCGCCAATTGGCGGAGCAGCAGGTATTTGTCGCCGAACGGCCGCGGGTAGCGATTCGCTTCGTGCACGGCTTGCAAAGTCTAATACCGCGGCGGTAGCGTCACAAGTTCGATGAGCGGCAAAGCGGATCCGTTGGTCGCCGAGGTGCGGCGCTTCGTCGAGCGCGAGGTGCGGCCGACGGCGCGCGCGCTCGAGCACGCCGACGAGTATCCGCACGCGCTGGTGGCGCGGATGGTCGAGCTCGGCCTCTTTGGCATGGGCGTGCCGGCGGAGTTCGACGGGCTGGGCCTCGACTACGAGACCTACGCGCGCATCTTCGAGGAGCTGTCGCGCGGCTGGATGTCGCTCGCGGGCGTGCTCGGGACGCACGGTATCGTCTGTTACGTGGTGCGCGAGTTCGGCACCGACGCGCAGAAGCGGCGCTGGCTGCCGGCGCTGGCTCAGGCGCGGCTGCGTGGCGGGCTGGCGCTCACCGAGCCGCGCGGCGGCAGCGACGTGGCCAACCTGACGACGCGCGCGCGCAAGGACGACAACGGTTGGATCCTCGACGGTGAAAAGCAGTTCATCACCAACACGCACGAGGGCAACGTCTTCCTCGTCGTCGCGCGCACCGGCGGCGACGGCGCCGGCGGGTTATCGGCGTTCGTC
>DASXOU010000498.1:0-4952 GCA_036494045.1 Polyangia bacterium
AAGAGCGTGGTCGCCTCGTCGACCGCCTTCGGCGTCGGCGTCGGCTTCAACCTCGACTATCTACTGACGCGCCACTGGTCGGTCGGCCTCGTGGTTCGCTACCACGCGTTTCTCACCGACATCACGCGCATCCCGGTCTACCTGTTCGTCGGCCCGCGCGTCACCTTTCGATTCGGCGGCTAGGCATGCCCGACGCGCTCGGCGCCGACGAGGAACTGCGTTCCGAAGAGGCGCACGTTGCGCACCTCGGCTTCGACGTAGACGTCGTCGTCGTGGCGCAGCCCGAGCATGATGTGATCGCCGACGTGCAGCTCGACGTCGCTGGCGAACGAGAAGCCGCTCTCCGAGATGTCGTGGGCGCGCACCAATAGACGCCCGTGCGGCGCCGGCGCGCGCACCTCGAGGTGGCGCTCGAACGGATACCGCGCGTGACGTCGACGCTCCATGTCACCCGCTATTAGCAGGACGCGTACCGTCCGCAATTGACTGGAATTGCTAGCGCGCGCAGACGATGCCGTGGGGTTTCCGCACCGCACACACCGAAAATCGGAGGGCTGCAGCCCCCTCCGCCGATCTCGCTAAGGGGATCAGGGTTGCGTGGTCGCGCGCTTCTTGGTCGGCTTGTCTTCGTCGTCGAGCTGCTGCACCGGCGCGCGCTTCTGCCCGACCCCGGCGGCGGCGTCATATGCGATCGTGCTGATGCGCGCGCGCGGGATCGAGAGCTGCCCGAGCGAGCAGTCGATGACCAGCGTCATCGCCTCTTCGGCGCGCACGGTGCCGACCACGGTCGAGCCGTCGAGCAGGCGCACGCGCACCGCCCGCGGCGAGGCCGCCGTTTGCGGATCGATCTCGATGGCGCTGCCGGCGTCGGGCGGACGCGGCGGTACCGCGGTCGCGACCTTCTCCTTCTTCGCGCGCTTCGGCGTCGGCGGCGGCGCTGTCGCCGCTTCGCCCGGCGCCGGCTTCTCGTCGCCGCGCGCGACGCCGCCGCCAAAGAGCAGCCACGCCAGCGCCGCCACCACCAGCAGCGTCAGCCCCGCGCCGGTGGCCACCCAGCGCCGCGCCTGCTTGCGCGCGCGCGCCGCCATCTCGGCGCGGTGGCGCGCCGCCGACGACAAATCGCCGCCGCAGCGCGGACACATCGCCGTGCCTTCGGGGAACGGCTCGTCGCAGCGGACGCACCAGCGCCCGCGGTCGTTCACGCGAAACTCGACGTCGATGACCTTGCCCAACCCCCATAGAATAGCGCAACAAATGCGCGCCGTCCCTCTTGAACGTCAGCCCGCCCTGCGCAGATCCTATTGGTCATGGGCAGTACGTCCGTCGCGGACGAAATCCTGGTCGTCGACGACGATGCCGACAATCGCCTCGGCTACGTCGCCCTGTTGCGCGAGGTCGGCTATCGCGTGCGCGAGGCCTCCGACGGCGTGAGCTGCCTGCAAGCGGTCGAGGCGCGCGCCCCCGCGCTCATCCTGCTCGACGTGTCGATGCCCGGTCTCGACGGCTTCGAGACGCTGCGCCGGCTGCGCGCGGGCCCCGCGACGCGCGACATCCCCGTCATCCTCGTGACCGGACATCGCGTCGACGCCGAGTCGGTTGGCGCCGGGCTCGAGCTCGGCGCCGAGGAGTATCTGCAGAAGCCGGTGCGCCCCGCCGAATTGCGCGCGCGCATTCGTGCGCTCCTGAAGCTGGCCGCGGCGCGCCGCGAGCTCGAGGCGCTCAAGCGCGATCAGACGGCCATGCTGGTGCACGATCTCAAGCAGCCGCTCGCCATCATCGCGCTGCGCGCCGAGTTCATCGAGGACGAAGAGCCCGACGGCGAGATGAAGCAGTCGGCGCACGCCATCCGCAACGCCTGCCGGCAGATGGAGACGCTCATCAACTCGGTGCTCGAGCTCTCGCGCGTCGAGGCCGGCCACATGACGCTGACGCGCGTGCCCGCCGCCCTCGACGAGGTCGTGGCCGCGACGGTGGCCGAGATGCGCGACCTGGCGGTGCGGCGCGGCGTCACGCTCGACGTGCGCGCCGAAGCGGCGGCCGACGCGGTCATCGATCGCGCCAAGATCGTGCAGGTCATGCAGAACCTCGTCGGCAACGCGCTCAAGTTCACGCCGCCGGGCGGACGCATCGACGTCGGCGTGGGCCGCGCCGCCGGCGAGGCCGTGGTCACCGTCGAGGATTCTGGGCCCGGCTTCGGCGACGCCGACACCGGCGCGCTCTTCGATCGCTGGCACCAGACCAAGGCCGGGCGCGCCGTCGGCGGCAGCGGCCTCGGCCTCGCCATCGCCCGCGCCATCGTCGAGGCGCACGGCGGCTGCATCGGCGCCGGCGCGCGCAGCGACGGCCAACGCGGCGCGCGCTTCTGGTTCACGCTGCCGCTCGCCGCCGCCGCCGCGCTCGGTTGACGTATAGTCGCGCGCATGACGCGCGCCCGCTCTGCCCTCTTTGCCGTCGTCGCGCTCGCCGTCGTCGCGCTGGCCGCGCCGGTCGCGCTCGCGCAGCGGGCGCCGTTGGTGCAGCCGTTCGTCTCCGTCGACGCGCCGCTCGTCGCTCTCCGTCACGCGCGCGTCATCGACGGCACCGGCGCGCCGCCGCGCGAAGATCAAACCATCGTCGTGCGCGACGGTCGCATCGCCGCCGTCGGCGCCAAAATCGCGGTCCCGGCGGGCGCGCGCGTCCTCGATCTCACGGGCAAGACCGTCATCCCCGGCCTCGTCGGCATGCACGAGCACCTCTTCTGGCCCGCCAAGATGGTCCCCGGCTTCACCATGTTCGACGAGAGCTTCTTCGTGCCGCAGCCCTACAGCTTCCCGCGGCTCTATCTGGCCGCCGGCGTCACCACCGCGCGCACCGCCGGCAGCATCGCGCCGTACACCGATCTCGCCGTCAAGCGGCAGATCGATCGCGGCCTCGCGCCCGGGCCGCGGCTCGACGTCACCGGCCCGTACATCGAGGGCGCGCATCCGCGCTTCGTGCAGTTCGCGCCGCAAGCCGACGCCGCCGGCGTCACGCGCCTCGTCGACTATTGGGCGCAAGAAGGCGTCACCTCGTTCAAGGTCTACAACTTCGTCACCCGCGCGCAGCTCGACGCCGCCATCGCCGCCGCGCATCGCCGCGGCCTCAAGGTCGCCGGCCACCTGTGCTCGATCGGCTACCGCGAGGCCGCCGCCGCCGGCATCGACAGCCTCGAGCACGGCCTCCTCGCCGACAGCGAGTTCGTCCCGGGCAAGGTGCCCGATCTGTGCCCGTCGACCGCGCTCTTCAGCGTCAACGCGCTCGACATCAAGAGCGAGCCGGTGCAGGCGATGATCAAGGATCTGGTCGCCCATCACGTGACCGTCGACTCGACGCTGGCGGTGTTCGACGCCGCGCTCGGCGGCGAGATCGATCCGCGCGGCCTGCCGCTCGCCGTCGCCGAGGCGCAAAAGAGCGTCGCCGCGCTGCCCGCGTTTCAGTCGCAGATGGGCAAGATGCTGCCCGGCATCATGCAGCGCGAGCTCGCGTTCGAGCGCGCCTTCGTCGACGCCGGCGGCCTGCTCCTGTCGGGCTGCGACCCGACCGGCGACGGCACCGTGCTCGCCGGCTTCGGCGATCAGCGCAACCTCGAGCTCCTGGTCACGGGCGGCTTTTCGCCGGTCGAGGCGATCCACGTGGCCACGCAAAACGGGGCCACCTATCTCGGCCGCGCCGACATCGGCAGCATCGCCGCCGGCAAGCGCGCCGATCTCGTGGTCCTCGACGGCAACCCGGCGCGCGACATCCACGACATCGAGAAGGTCGTGACCGTGTTCAAGGACGGCGTCGGCTACGACTCCAAGAAGCTGATCGACGCAGTGCGCGGCAACGTCGGCCTTCGATAGACACTTGACGGTTACACATTCGAAACGGTAGCGTGCGCCTCGATGCGCGCCTCTCTTGTGTTCGCCGTTTGCTGCTCCTTCGCCGCCTGCTCGAACCCGATCGACGAGCGCGCCAATCAGCAGCAGCAGCAGAACGCCGCGGCCTCCGGCGGCGGCGAGACGGTGTCGCCCAAGGATTCGCCGACGCAGTACAAGGTCCTCGCCGACAACGTCGACAAGGCGACCAACACCGTCGACTACCACGTCCTTCTCGCCACGCCGCCCAAGCACGACGAGGCCGACGCGCTGCTCAAGTATCTCTATCGCCACCTCATGACCCGCGCCGAGCCGCAGCCGGCCGGCGTCTCCGCGTTCGTCTACAGCGACGAGGCGCAGTACAAGACGCCGCCGCGCTCGCCCATCGCCAGCGTCGTGCAGAAGCCAGGCGACGTCGGCCCCGCGTTCGACAACAAGGTGCCGCTCGAGTTCTGGCAGCAGGTCGATCAGGCGCTGCCGCACGCCGACAAGGGCTGGAAGCTCGAAAAGAAGATCGAGCGTCAGGACGAGCAGAAGACGCTGACCATCACGATGCCGTACACCGAGCCGGGCGAGGATCGCTGGGCCGACAAGCTCTCGTTCAACCAGGCGATGGTCATCTTCACCGACACCGCCAAGGAGCTGTTCGAGAAGGTGCCCGAGCTGCGCGCCTTCACGTTCATCGGACGCTGGAAGGATCAGGACGTCGTCAAGATCTCGATGGAGCGCCAGCAGTATCAGGCGATCAACATCGGCGACATCGAGGAGCAGATCGGCCAGCTCCACGGTCGCGCCTTTCTCGAGCTGGCGACGAACCACGGCACCGACAAGAGCGTCGAGAAGGGCAACACGCAGCGGATGGCCGCCATCTACAAGAAGATGCTCGGGCAGCTCAAGGGGCATGCCTGGGTCTCGCCGACGCTGAAGTAGATGAGCCAGCGACGGCAAATAGCGCTATGGGCATGCCTGGGGCTGGCGTCACTCAGTTCTGAGTTGCGAGCCCAGCAAGCGGCCCCGCCGAGCGGACCGGAGGTCTCGCAGCCGGCGCCGAAGCCGGCACCGACGACGGACGACGCG
>DASXOU010000499.1:0-11345 GCA_036494045.1 Polyangia bacterium
TTCGGATCGCCGACGTCGACCTTGCTCATGGCGTCGATGGCGATATCGATCAGCTTCTCCGCATTCGTCTCGTCGGCCGACTTCGGCTTCTTTCCACCGGCGGGCGCGGCGCCTGCCGCCTGCGCAGCGGCGGGCGCGGCCGGGGCTGGCTTCTTCGGCTGCGCGCCCGGTTTCTTCGCGCGGAAGATCTTCCGTCCCACCGACGGGGCGGCGGCGCTCACGGCCGGCTTGTCCTGCTTGCCGCCGCCGTGCTCGCCGGCGCCGCCATGGAGCTCGTCGGCGGCGTGATCGCCCATGGCGTCGGCCTCTTGTTCGGAGGCGTCGCCCGGCTCGCTGACTTCGTGGCCGCCGGCTTCGTGGTCGCCTTGCTCCCCGTCGCTGTCGTGGGCGCCGCCGGTCGCGGGCTTGCGCTGGACGCCGCTCTGTTGGCCCTGGACGACGTGGGTGAGCTCGTGGGCGAGCAGGCGATCGCCCTCGCGTGAGCCCGGTGCGAACTCGCCGCGGCCGAAGTGCACGTCGCTGCCGACGGTGAACGCGCGCGCGCCCATCGCTTCGGCCGCCTCCGCCGAGTCGCCGCCGGTGTGCACGCGGACGCCGCTCAAGTCGGCGCCGAGCGTGCGCTCCATGCGCCCCTGCACGCCGCCGCCGAGCGCCGCGCCGGCGCCGGTCGGGATCGCCGCGGCGCCGCCACCGCCGCCGTTGGCCTTGCGCTGGATCCAGCGTCGCTGCATCGCGCGCAGCCGCGCCGGCTCGAACCCGCTGGCCACGCCACCCGCGCCTTCGCGTTCGGCCGACTGGTCGTGCGCACCGCCCTCGTGAACGGCCCGATCTTGCGTGCTCACGCCTTCATCCCCCCGGGCGAGCGGTCATGGTAGCCCATCCATATTATCGGCGATCGCGAAAAAGAGTTGCTAGCGCGCAACTTTGCCAATTGTCACAGTATGATGCGCCATGGCCCGCCGACCGCCGCGTTCCGCGCTGCTCGCCGCCGTCGGCGCGCGCGTGCGCGCCCTGCGCGAGTCCCAAGGCCAGACGCAGCGCACCCTCGCCGAAAAATCGGGCGTCAGCTCGCGCTTCCTGGCGCAGCTCGAAGCCGGCGACGGCAACATCTCGCTCGAGCGCTTCGACGCGGTCGCGCGCGCTCTCGCCACCTCGCCGGCGGCGCTGCTCGACGCGCGCGCGTCGATCGAAGGCGACGACGAGCGCACGCGGCAGCGGCTCGCCGTCGCCGAGCTCCTCGATCGCCGCAGCTCGCTCGAGCTCTCCGAGGTCCGTCGCTGGCTCGAGGCGCGCTTCGCCCGGCGCACGGCGCCGACCATCGCGCTCATCGGCCTGCGCGGCGCCGGCAAGTCGACCATCGGACCCAAGCTGGCCGCGCGCCTGGCGTTGCGCTTCGTCGAGCTCGACGCCGCCATCGAGCGCGCCGCCGGGCTGACGCTGTCCGAGATCTTCCAGATCCACGGCGAAGGCTACTACCGCCGCCTGGAGCGCGAGACGCTGATGGCGCTGCTCGCCGACGGTGACGGCATGGTGGTCGCCACCGGCGGCTCGATCGTCAACGACAAGGAGACCTACAAGCTCCTGCGCCGGCGCGCCGTCACCGTCTGGCTCAAGGCGCGCCCCGAAGATCACTGGAACCGCGTCATCCAGCAGGGCGATCAGCGGCCGATGGCGCAGCATCCGCACGCGATGAGCGAGCTGCGCGCGCTCTTGGCCGCGCGCGAGCGGCTCTACTCCGAGGCCGAGCACGTCATCGACACCGCGCGGCTCGACGTCGACGCCGCCGTCGACAAGCTGGCGCGCGAGCTCGGGCCTGCCGCATGACCGCCGAGGCGTGGATCATCCTCTCGGTCGTCGGCACCTCGCCGCTCGTCGCCGTCGGCTGGTTCCGCTGGCGCTTCTTGGCGCGGCGCATGAACGCCAACGCCGACAAGCTGCTCGCCGATGCCGAGTCGAAGATGCGCGCGCTCGACGACGCCGCGCTGGTCGCGCTCTTCGACGCGCCGTTCGGCGGCAATCAATCGCGCGCGGCGCGGCGCGTACGTGGCCTCGTCGGCGAGCGGCGCTTCGCCGTGCTGCACGGCGAGTGGCACGAGCTGTGGCCTTCCTTGGTGAGCGACGACAAGCTGTCGCTCGATCGCGCGATCGATCTCGGCGCCGCGATCAAGATCCTCGCCGAGCGCCATCCTTCTTGACCAGCGCGGCGGCGACGGCGTCGGCGACCTTGGCGTCGCCGGCGGCGGTGCGGAAGCATTCGGCCGAGCCGAGGTCGCGCAGCTTGCGCATCTGATCGGCGTCGCGCACGCCGGCGACGAACAGGTGCACCGGCTTGTCGGACGCGTCGATCTGCTGCGCCAGCGCGATCCCGTCGAGCGGGTTGCGCCCGATGTCGATCACCAGCGCGCGCGCTTTTCCGAGCTTGAGCTTGCCTGCCGTCGCCACGACGTCGAGGCCGACGCCGCGCGCGGCATACTCGTCGATGGCGCGTTTCGATCGCAGCACGTCCGCACACACCAGCACGGCGCGCGCCGCGATCTTCTTCGCCGTCGTCTTCGGCTGCGCCTTCGTCGCCGGTTCCTTCTTGTGCGCCGCGACCAGCTTCTTCGGCGCCATCGACTCGAACGTCTCGTCGATCCACGCGCGCATCTCGCCGATGGTGACTTCCTTGCCCGTCTTCAGCTTCAGCGTCACCCAGCCGTACTTGCCCATGCCGTAGTGCGTCGGCTCCGCGTACGGCCGCGTGAGCAGCGCGCGCCCCGATCGCGGCACCTTCACCGTCGCGTACAGGACTCCCTCGTGCACGTCGCACGAGAAGAACATCTTGCCCGCGCACTTGACCACGCGCTGGCCCCACGGCTGCTCCTCGTACGTCTCCGGATACTCGAGCGCGATCGCGCGCAGCTCGCCCGCGATCTTGTGCAGCTCCTTCATGTCCACTGCGTGTGAAACGTGCCTTCGCGATCGAATCGCTGATACGTGTGCGCGCCGAAGAAGTCGCGCTGCGCCTGCGTCAGCGACGCCGGCAGCCGCTCGCGCCGATACGCGTCGTAATACGACAGCGACGCCATCATCGTCGGCATCGGCAGGCCGTGTTGCACTGCCAGCGCCACCGCGCGGCGCCAGCCCGCCTGCCGATCCGACATCTCGCGCGCGAACTCCCCGTCGACGAGCAGGTTCGGCAGCTCGGCGTTGCGGTCGTACGCCTCCTTGATACGCCCGAGGAACTGCGCGCGGATGATGCAGCCGCCCTTCCAGATGCGCGCAATCTGCCCGAGCTTGAGGTCCCACTCGTGCGTCTTGCCGGCAACGCGCAGAAGGTTCATCCCTTGCGCGTACGAGCAGATCTTCGACGCGTAGAGCGCGTGGCGCACGTCGTCGACGAGCTGCTTCTTGTCGATGAACGACGGCGCCGGCCGCGGCCCCTGCAAGATCTTCGACGCCGCGACGCGCTCCGACTTCATGGACGCGACCACGCGCGCATCGAGCGACGACGCGATCGTCGGCACCGGCGCCGCCAATTCCGCGGCTTGCTGGACCGTCCACTTGCCGGTGCCCTTCATGCCGGTGGCGTCGAGGATGACGTCGACCATCGGCTGCCCGGTGAGCTCGTCCTTCTTGGTCAAGATCTGCGACGTGATCTCGATGAGGAACGACTGCAGCTCGCCGCGGTTCCACGACGCGAACACGTCGGCGAGCTCGGCCGGCTGCATGCCACCGACGGTGCGTAACAGATCGTACGCCTCGGCGATGAGCTGCATGTCGCCGTACTCGATGCCGTTGTGCACCATCTTGACGTAGTGCCCGGCGCCGCCCGGCCCCATGTAATCGACGCACGGCCCGTCGTCGACCTGCGCCGCGATCTTGGTCAGGATCGGCGCCAGCGCGTCGTAGGCGAAGCGATGTCCGCCCGGCATCATCGACGGACCGTGGCGCGCGCCCTCTTCGCCGCCCGAGACGCCCATGCCGACGTAGTTGAGCCCTTCGGCCTCGAGCGCCTTGGCGCGCCGCTCGGTGTTCTCGAAGAACTCGTTGCCGCCGTCGACGAGCATGTCGTCCTTGTCGAGGAACGGCTTGACCGCGGCGATGGTGTCGTCGACGGGCTTGCCCGCCTTCACCATCATGATGATGCGCCGCGGCCGCTCCAGCGACGCCACCAGATCCTTCGGCGTGGTCGTGCCGTGGATCTTCTTGCCCGCGTTCTTCTGGACGAACTCGGCCACTTTCTCGACGGTGCGGTTGTAGACCGCGATGGGAAAGCCCTTCTCCTCGATGTTGAGCGCGAGGTTCTCGCCCATGACGGCGAGGCCGATGAGCCCGATCTTCTGCTTGTCGTCCATCGTCATGCTCTCCCGTAGGTCGCAGCGAACGGCGTGGCGCCGGCCGTGCGGGTGACGCCGTGATCGGGGTTGGCGGCGGCGTGCTCGAGGATCTTGAAGACGTGCTCGATGTCGTCGCCGGCGCCGATCTTCTCGGCGATCTCGTCGACGGTCATGCGCTTGCCCGTTTGCTCGCCGAGCAGCTTCAAGATCTTCTGCTGCAGCGCCAGCACCGCGCCGGCCGCCTTCTTGCCCGCTTCGACGCCGGGCTGGTGATACGCGTTGATGTTGACGAGCGAGGCGTACAAGCCGACGGTGCGCTCGTAGAGCGCGATCAAGACGCCGATCGCGCGCGCGTCGACGCGATCGATCGTGAGCGTGATCGACTGCCGATCGTTTTCGTACAGCGCGGAGCGCGTGCCGAGCAAAAAGCCGGCCAGAAAATCGCCGGCGGTGGCGCCGTCGGCCTCGAGCGCCGGCGACTTGCCGCCGCGATCTTGGAGCACCTCGATGAAGGTGACGAAGAAGTTGAGCACGCCCTCGCGAAGCTGCTGCACGTAGGCGTGCTGATCGGTCGATCCTTTGTTGCCGTACACCGCGATGCCCTGATGCACGACCTTGCCGTCGAGATCCTTCTCCTTGCCGAGCGACTCCATGACCAGCTGCTGCAAGTAGCGCGAGAAGAGCTCGAGGCGATCTTTATAAGGAAGGATCACCATGTCCTTCTCGCCCTTGCCGTGCCCCGACCAGTACCAGCAGAGCGCCATCATCGCCGCGGGGTTCTTGCGCGTGTCGTGCACGCGCGTGACCGCGTCGCAGGCGCGCGCGCCGTCGAGCATCGCCTGGATGTCGATGCCTTGTAGCGCCGCGGGCAGAAGGCCGACGGCGCTCAGCTCGCTGGTGCGCCCGCCGACCCAATCCCACATGGGAAAGCGCGCGATGAATCCGCGCTCGACGGCGTAGCGATCGAGCTCCGAGCCGGCGCCGGTGACGGCGACCGCGTGCTTGCCGAAGTCGAGCCCGGCCTTTTCGTACGCGGCTTGCGCTTCGAGCATGCCGTTGCGCGTCTCTTTGGTGCCGCCCGATTTCGAGATCACGCAGGTCAGCGTCTCGTCGAGGTGGCCGTCGAGGCGCACAAGGACGCGATCGAAGCCGTCGGGATCGGTGTTGTCGAAGAAGTGGACCTTCATGCGATCGGCGCCGGTGCCGAGCGCGGCGTGCACGAACTCGGGGCCGAGCGCCGAGCCGCCGATGCCGATGACGAGGAGGTTGAGAAAGTGCCCCTTTTCGCCGCGCACGCGCGAGTTGTGGACGTCGCCCGCGAACTTCTTGATGCGCGCGAGCGTGTCGTCGATCTCGCCACGCAGCTCCGCGCTGGGCGCCTTCGCCGAATCGCGCAGCCAATAGTGTCCGACCATGCGCTTCTCGTCGGGATTGGCGATCGCGCCCGCTTCGAGCGCGTCCATGGCGGCGAACGCCTTCTGCATCGCCGGCTCCATCTTCGACAAGAAATCGCCGCTGAACTTCATGCGGCTCGGGTCGAGCGAGAGGTTGATCGACGGATGAACCGTCAGATACTCACGATAGCGATCCCACAGCGCCCTTGTCATGCGCGGCAGCGTAGCAGGGATCGAGCGCGGTCAACAGCGCGTCGGGACGTAAGGGCTTCTCGAGGAAAAATTCCGCGCCCGCACCGAGCGCCGCCTCGCGCAGCGACGACGCCGAGTGCGCCGTCAGCACCAGCACGCGCACGTGCCGCGTTGCTCGATCTTTCTTGATCGCGCGCAGCGCCTCGAGGCCGCTCGGCCCCGGCAGCGTCCAATCGACGACCACCGCGTCGGCCTGCTCGTGTCGAATGAGCGTGAGCAAGCCTTGCGCGCTCGGCCGCTCGATCACCCGCCAGCCCGCGCCGCGCAACGCCTCGGCATAGAGCTCGCGCACCGGCGCGTGATCTTCGACGAGGATGATGGTCCGCGTCATGGGTCGGTTCTAGGCACGCGCGGCCGCATCGGCAAGCCGTGCTACCTTGAATATGCGGTCGCGGGACCGACAACGGTGGGGTGAGGCAACAAAGGATGGGGCGACCGCTGGTGCTCGTGGTCGATGACGATCGTGGCGTGCAGGACGCGGTGCGCGAGGAGCTCGCCAACCGCGACTACGAAGTGATCATGGCCAGCGACGGCGACGCCGCCCTTCGGCTGCTCGACGCCATGGCGCCCGACGTGCTCGTGCTCGACTTGAAGCTGCCGCGCGTGTCGGGGCCGATGGTCGCGGCCAAGCTCAACATGCTGGCGTCACGTCCGCGCGTGATCATCTGCTCGGCGGTGCCGTACGCGCCGGAGATCGCCAACGACGTCGGCGCCGACGGCGTGCTCTTGAAGCCGTTCGTGCGCGCCGATCTGCGCGCCGAGATCGAGCGCCTGCTCGCGTTGCCGCCCGCGTAGCGGTACGGTTCGCCGATGAGGCGAATCGGAATCGCGGTCGCGGCTGTCGCGTGCGTGCTGTCGTCGTCGCTGCCCTCGCGCGGCGCCGCCGGGCCGAGCGACGAGACGCGCCGGCTGGTCGAGGTCTGCAAGCTGTGGGGGCAGGTGAAGTTCCTGCATCCGTACGTGTGGACCCACGACGTCGATTGGGACGCGGCGCTGGTGGCGGCGCTGCCGAAGATTCGCGCGGCGGCGAGCGAAGACGAGTACGCCGCCGCCGTCGACGGCATGCTCAAGGTGCTCGCCGATCCGGCGACGCACGTCGTGCCCGCCGTGCCGCCGGCGGCGCCGCACGCGGAGAAGACGACGCCGATTGTCGAGTGGCCGGCGCCGGGCGTGCTGCTCGTGCGCTTGACGGGCAGGCTCGTGCCCGCGGCCTTCGCCGAGCTGAAGACGGCGCTCGGCAAGGCCAAGAGCGTGGTGTTCGATCTGCGCGCCGCCGATCCGGAGACCTCGTGGGCCAACGACCGCTACGCCAAGGGGTTGTATCCGCTGCTCGCGTATCGCGAGCTGCGCGTGCCGCCGGTTCGCTACGTCGTGCACAACGGCTATCACCCGCAGTCGTCGAGCACTTCGGGCGGCTACTACTCGGCGTTCGAGGAGCGCGCCGTCGAGGTCCTGCCGCGCACGCCCGATGCGACGCGCAAGCGCGTCGCGTTCCTCGTCAACGTCAACAGCGGCGTGCCCGACGAGGCGCTGGCGCTGCAAGCGACGGGCGACGCGGTCATCTTGGCGCAGGGCGCGAGCTTCGACGAGCTCACCGTCGCCAGTCCGTTGCCGCTCGGCGAAAAGCATCGGGCGCTGGTGCGCGCCTACGAGCTCGAGCCGATCGGCGTGGTCGCGCCGCACGCCGACGCGGTCGTGCCCGCCGATGCCGGCGACGACGCGATCCTGAAGCTCGCGCTCGCCAAGCTCAAGGCGCCGGTGCCCAAGGGCAAGCCGCTGCCGCCGTTGCCGCCGCTGACCTGGCGCCCCGACGAGAAGTACCCGACGATGAAGGCGCCCGACGTCGAGCATCGGCTGCTGGCGCTGTTTCGCTTGTGGAACGTGATCGATCGCTTCTATCCGTACAAGGCGCTGCTCGACGAGAAATGGGACACGGTCTTGCCGGCGTTTTTGCCGCGCGTGATCGCCGCCGACGGCGCCAAGGCCTACGCCGAGGTCATGGCCGAGCTGTCGACGCACATCGAGGACTCCCACGTGCACCTTGGCGGCGCGGAAGCCGAGCTCGGGATCGGCTGGGCCAAGCCGCCCTTGCAAGCGCAGATGATCGAGCGTCAGCCGACGGTGGTCGCGGTCGCCAAAGAGGGCGCCGCGCTCGGCATCCACGTCGGCGACGTCATCACCGCCGTCGACGGCGAGCCGATCGGCGCGCGCATGACGCGGCTGCGCCGCTTCGTCGCCGGGTCGAACGAGCCGGTGCGCGAGCTGTTCACGCTGTTCGCGGCGCTCGGCGGCGCGCCCGCGTCGACGGTCAAGATCACGGTGCGCGACGCCAAGGGCGCGACGCGCGAAGTGACCGCGACGCGCGCGTTTGCGACCGATCGCGGCTGGCGCAGCGGCGACGTCGTCAAGATCCTCGACGGCAACGTCGGCTACGTCGATCTCGATCGCCTGCAGCAGCAGGAGGTCGACGCCATGTTCGACAAGCTCGCCAAGACGCGCGCGATCATCTTCGACATGCGCGGCTATCCCAACGGCACCGCGTGGCCGATCGCGCCGCGGCTGAACGTGCGCGCCGCCGAGTTCGGCGCGTCGTTCGAGCGGCCGTTCGTCTCCGGCGATCCTGGCGAGGGTCCGTCGCGCTGGGGCTTTCGCCAGCGGATGCCGGAGAACGCGGGCAAAAAGCCGCTCTATCGCGGCAAGACCTTCATGCTCGTCGACGAGCGCACCATCAGCCAGGCCGAGCACACCGGGCTCTTCTTCGAGGCCGCCGCGGGCACGAAGTTCATCGGCAGCACGAGCGCCGGCGCCAACGGCGACGTCACCAACCTCACGCTGCCGGGCGGGCTCGGCATGAGCTTCACCGGCCACGACGTGCGCCACGCCGACGGACGGCAGCTCCAGCGCGTCGGGCTGCCCGTCGACATTCGCGTCACGCCGACGCTCGCCGGAATCCGCGCCGGCCGCGACGAGGTCCTCGAGCGCGCGCTCGTCGAAGCGCGCAAGTAGCCCAAGCGCGACAGATCAGTGCAGGTGCTGGCGCGCTTCCCGCGCCATGACGTCGCTCCACAGCGGCAACATCCCGACCACGTGCACGCGCACCAGCGGCCTCAGCGCCGCCAGCTTCCGCTTGAGCGGCGCGGCGCCCGTCGCCATCGCCAACACGACGACGGCGACGCGCCGATCGCGGGCCGCGCGCAGCCCAGCGCGCGCGCCGCCGGCCAGCAGCACGTCGTAGCCGCGCATGGCGAAGAGCTCGCCGTACACTTCGCGCGCCGCCGCCTCATCGGCGATGATCAGCACCATCGCCCGCGCCGCCCGCACCCGTGGAAATCGCCGCGCCGCCACGCAAAGGTTCGTAGGCACCCGCGCAAGCGAATACAAGGGGACACGTATGCCTTGAACATCTGCGCAGTATGGGTATTAATGATCGAGCCCATGTCTGTCGAGCGCTTTCATCCCGCGGTGGCGACCTGGTTTGTCGAGCGCTTCGGCACGCCCACCGAGGCGCAGGCGCGCGGCTGGGCCGAGATCGCGTCCGGGCGCGACACCCTCATCATGGCGCCGACGGGCTCGGGCAAGACGCTGGCGGCGTTCCTCGCCGGCATCGATGGCCTGGTGCGCCGCGCCGTCGCCGGCGCGCTCGACGACGCCACGCGCATCGTCTACGTCTCGCCGTTGAAGGCGCTCGGCGCCGACGTCGAGCGCAACCTGGAAGCGCCGCTGCGCGCGATCGAGGCCACGGCGATGCGCCTCGGCACGCTGCTGCCGCCGATTCGCACGGCGCTGCGCACCGGGGACACCTCGCAGACCGATCGCGCGCGCATCGTACGCCGGCCGCCGCACGTGCTCATCACGACGCCCGAGTCGCTGTATCTATTGTTGACGTCGGAAAAGGGGCGCGGCGTGCTCGGCGGCGTCGAGACCGTGATCGTCGACGAGATCCACGCGCTCGTCGGCAACAAGCGCGGCGCGCACCTGGCGCTGTCGCTCGAGCGCTTGCAGTCGCTGGTCGGGCGGCCGCTCGTGCGCATCGGCCTGTCGGCGACGGTGCAGGCGGTCGACGAGGTCGCCCACTTTCTCGTCGGCTCCGAGCCGAGCGACGTCGGCCGGCGCGTGGCGCGTCCGTGCCGCATCGTCGACGCCGGGCGCAAGCAGCCGCTCGACGTCGCCGTCGAGGTGCCGAAGGAGCCGCTGTCGGCGGTGGCCTCGCGCGAGGCGTGGAAGGACGTGCAC
Organism: Polyangia bacterium; assembly: GCA_036494045.1. Lineage (GTDB taxonomy): Bacteria > Myxococcota_A > Polyangia > Palsa-1104 > Palsa-1104 > JAQBQH01. The sequence continues at coordinate 10,199 of DASXOU010000499.1, forward strand.
GCGCGCATCGGCGCGCTCATCGGCGCGCACAAGACGACGCTGATCTTCGTGCCCTCGCGCCGCATGTGCGAGCGCGTGGCCCACGATCTCGAGGCGCTGCTCGGCAAAGGCATCGTCGCCGCGCACCACGGCGCGCTCGCCAAGCGCACGCGGCTCGGCGTCGAGCGGAAGCTGCAGTCGGGCCAGCTGCGCGCGGTGGTGGCGACGGCGTCGCTCGAGCTCGGTATCGACATCGGCGACGTCGAGCTCGTGTGTCAGCTCGGCTCGCCGCGATCGATCGCGGTCCTGCGCCAGCGCATCGGCCGCGCCCATCACACGGTCGGGGGAACCCCCAAGGGGCGCATCTTCGCCATGACCCGCGACGAGCTCGTCGAGTGCGCGGCGGCGGCGCGCGCGATGGTGCGCGGCCAAATCGATCGGCACGTCGATCGTCCGGCGCCGCTCGACGTGCTCGCGCAGCAGCTGGTCGCCACCTGCGCCGCCGGCACCGGCGACGAGCGCGGCTGGGGCGACGACGCGCTGTTTGCGCTGGTGCGCGGCGCGGCGCCCTACGCGACCTTGACGCGCGACGAGTTCGACGACGTCGTCGCCATGCTCGGCGACGGCATCGCCACGCGCCGCGGCCGCTCGGGCGCGCACCTGCATCTCGATCGCGTCAACCGGCGCGTGCGCGGACGGCGCGGCGCGCGCATCGCGGCGCTGACCTCGGGCGGCGCCATCCCCGACAAAGCCGACTACATGGTCGTCGAGGATCCGAGCGGCGCGGTCGTCGGCTCGCTCGACGAAGACTTCGCGATCGAGTCGATGGCCGGCGACATTTTCCTCCTCGGGTCGCATTCGTGGCGCATCCGCCGCGTCGAGAACGGCGTCGTGCGCGTCGAGGACGCGGCCGGGCTGCCGCCGTCGGTGCCGTTCTGGAACGGCGAGGGGCTGGCGCGCACCCAGGAGCTCTCGCGCGAGGTCGCCGAGCTGCGCGCCGAATTGTTGTCGATGCCGGCGGAGCAGGCGATGGCGCTGCTCGTCGACGACTGCAAGCTCGAGCGCGGCGCCGCCGTCGAGGCCCTGGGCTACGTCGTCGAAGGCGCGCAGGCGCTCGGCGCCGTGCCGACGCAGAGCTGCGTCGTCGCTGAGCGCTTCTTCGACGACG